>NZ_QNUD01000047.1:0-14796 GCF_008042405.1 Bacillus sp. SH7-1 | reverse complement strand
GGACGTCGCCAAGCAACTAAAAACACAAGTCTTTTGACTTGTGTTTTTTTATTTCCCATGAAATAGGCTCGGTTCTGCTAGTAAAAAAGCCGAAATATAGTAAGGGATTTTTTGAGCAGAAATATTAAGGAATTGATAAATAAACGGGTAATCTTCAGAACCATAGCTTCCAAGTAAATCATACCACCAATCTGTTTCGTATCTAGAAATCATACTTAAATTGTAGAGCAATAAATAATGAACAAGAAGTTCGGGTAATACAGGTTTAGGATTTCTAGGGTCAGTTGTAAGTGGTAAGTAATAAGTATCAGCAAGATATTCGTAGTATAAGGGCGTACTATATATAGGATTCCACGATTGGATAGGAGCTGTAAAAAGCAAATTCGATTCGCTCGTTTTCCCAGGGATATGTTGCATGGATAAATGCTTACAAGTTGATTCAATGTAACGTGAAAATCTTTCTGTAGTCATATGGAGTCGATCTAGTATGTTGACTGAAAAAGAAAGCTCATTTGTATGTGTTGAATCAATTTTATATAAAGTGGCACCTCTTTGACTATAGCGAAATAAGTTTTGTAATTCAGGAATATTTCCCATTAAATCCAACATGTTAAACTTCTCTGATTCTAAGTGTTTCATGTGAAACAGCTGTTCTGCAACATGAGTAAATAATCCGTTTTTTTGTACCTTCACCTCATCTTCTAAAAATTGATATCCTTGTTTTTTTCGTTTACGGGTCGTAACACCATGAGCTAAAACAGTAGTGGATTCTGGATAGTTAGGATCAATGGTTAGTAAGCAGGCTTTAAAAAGTTGGCTCATTCCATAAAACAATAACATTGGTTGAATTGAAAAAGGGGATACTTTATATAATTCATAATAATTTTTTCCATGTTCTAAGTAATAAATAAAGGGATAACAATTTTCAAAACTTTTTTTTTCAGCATCTTGTATGGAGGATTTTTCATAACAACG
The DNA here is from genome assembly GCF_008042405.1 of Bacillus sp. SH7-1. NCBI lineage: Bacteria > Bacillati > Bacillota > Bacilli > Caryophanales > Bacillaceae > Bacillus > Bacillus sp. SH7-1. The sequence goes on along the minus strand of NZ_QNUD01000047.1, from coordinate 13,821 downwards.
GGCAAGATAACGTTGTACATTTTGAGATGAAAAGAAGAAACTTAATTGCTGCCAAGTACAATGTGTTTGATGCATATATTACGCTCCTTTTATTGTCTAAAAATTCTAACATATATATACGTCCTTGACAGTATTTTAACCAATTGATAAGCTACTAATAATAATTTCTGGTATCATGGGGGGAACAATTATGTGGGAATCTAAATTTGTTAAAGAAGGTTTGACTTTTGATGACGTATTACTTGTACCAGCAAAGTCAGATGTACTACCAAGAGAAGTAAGTGTTAAAACAGTTTTATCTGAAAGCTTACAGTTAAACATCCCGTTAATTAGTGCAGGAATGGATACAGTAACAGAAGCTGATATGGCTATTGCAATGGCTCGTCAAGGCGGTTTAGGAATTATTCATAAAAACATGTCTATTGAACAACAAGCAGAGCAAGTTGATAAAGTAAAACGTTCTGAAAGTGGCGTTATTTCAGATCCTTTCTTTTTAACTCCAGAACATCAAGTGTATGATGCAGAGCATCTTATGGGAAAATACCGTATCTCAGGTGTACCGGTTGTAAATAATTTAGATGAGCGAAAGCTAGTTGGTATTATCACAAACCGTGATATGCGTTTTATCCAAGACTACTCAATTAAAATTTCCGACGTAATGACAAAAGAACAGCTAATTACAGCTCCAGTTGGTACAACGCTAGAAGAAGCTGAAAAGATCCTACAAAAGTATAAAATTGAAAAACTCCCTCTTGTTGATAACAACGGTGTATTACAAGGGCTTATTACGATAAAAGATATTGAAAAAGTAATTGAATTCCCAAATTCTGCGAAGGATAAGCAAGGGCGCTTATTAGTTGGAGCAGCGGTTGGTGTAACGGCTGATGCTATGACTCGTATCGATGCATTAGTAAAAGCTAGCGTAGATGCAATCGTACTTGACACAGCTCATGGGCATTCTCAAGGTGTTATTGATAAAGTAAAAGAAGTTCGTGCAAAATATCCGTCACTAAACATTATCGCTGGAAATGTTGCTACTGCTGAAGCAACAAAAGCATTAATTGAAGCAGGTGCAAACGTAGTTAAAGTTGGTATTGGACCAGGCTCTATTTGTACAACACGTGTTGTAGCTGGCGTTGGTGTACCACAATTAACAGCGGTTTATGATTGTGCAACAGAAGCTCGTAAACACGGTATCCCAGTCATTGCCGATGGTGGTATTAAATACTCTGGTGATATGGTTAAAGCTTTAGCAGCAGGAGCACATGTTGTTATGCTAGGTAGCATGTTTGCTGGTGTTGCTGAAAGCCCAGGTGAAACTGAAATTTACCAAGGTCGCCAATTTAAAGTATATCGTGGTATGGGTTCTGTCGGAGCGATGGAAAAAGGAAGTAAAGATCGTTACTTCCAAGAAGGAAATAAAAAACTTGTTCCAGAAGGTATTGAAGGACGAGTACCATATAAAGGACCTTTAGCAGATACAGTTCACCAGTTAGTTGGTGGATTACGTGCAGGTATGGGCTATTGCGGAGCACAGAATTTAGAATTCTTACGTGAGAATGCACAGTTTATTCGCATGTCAGGTGCGGGTTTACTTGAAAGCCATCCTCACCACGTACAAATTACAAAAGAGGCTCCAAACTACTCATTATAATGTCTTATATACAAATAGACGGAGATTTGATATCTCTGTCTATTTTTTTTTGATTATGTTAGAATAACGGTTATGTGAGTACATAGATATTGGGGGTAGCAAAAGTGAAAGGTATGTTTTGCAAAAGGTTCATTGCGTTAGTAACAATGCTTACACTAGCTTGTAGTATGTTGTTACCATATAGCAATGCGTCAGCAGAAACAGGATCTGCTTTAAACATTGAAGCAGGTGCGGCAATTTTAGTTGAAGCGAATTCTGGTAAGATTTTATATCAAAAGAATGCAGATGAATTATTATCAATTGCTAGTATGACAAAAATGATGAGTGAATATTTAGTTCATGAAGCAGTGGATAAAGGAAAACTTAAGTGGGATCAAAAAATTAAGGTTTCTGAATATGCATATAAAGTTTCACAAGATGCTTCATTATCAAATGTTGCATTAGAAAATGGTGGCACTTATACAGTAAAAGAGTTATATGAGGCGATGGCAATCTTTTCTGCAAATGGTGCAACAATTGCATTAGCAGAAGCAATTGCGGATAAAGAAGTAAACTTCGTAAAAATGATGAATGATAAGGCGAAAGAACTAGGATTGAAAAATTATAAATTTGTCAATTCTACAGGCTTAACGAACAAAGATTTAAAAGGAATGCATCCTGAAGGTACACAACCGGATGAAGAAAATAAAATGTCTGCGAAGGATGTTGCAACTTTAGCACAACATCTACTTAAAGATTATCCTAAAGTATTAGATACAGCAAAAACTCCGATGAAAGTTTTCCGTCCCGAAAAAGAGAAATTTCAAATGTTGAACTGGAACTGGATGTTAAAAGGTTTATCTAAGGCATATGATGGTGTAGATGGTCTGAAAACAGGATCAACTCCAGAGGCAGGAGATTGTTTCACTGGTACAGTTGAAAGAAATGGAATGCGTTTTATTTCTGTAGTCATTAAAACAAATTCTCGTCAAGCACGTTTCGATGAGACAAAGAAGCTATATGATTACGGATTTGATAACTTTGAAATGAAGAAAGTGTATAAAAAAGGTTCTTCGATAAAAGGACATGAAACAGTACGAGTAGAAAATGCAAAAGATAAAGATGTAGCAGTTCAAACAAAACAAGCTGTTTCACTTCCAATGCCAAAGGGAAGTAAAGATGTTTATAAAACAGAATTAAAAGAAGCAAGTAAGGGACAAGAAGCACCTATTAAAAAGGGAGCTGCACTTGGCCAGATGGTAATTACACCAAAAGATACGAATGATCCTGGATTTTTATCTGGTAAGTCATTACAAATAGATCTTGTAACAACATCTGCAGTAGAAGAAGCGAATTGGTTTACTCGTTCTATGCGCGGAATCGGTTCTTTCTTTAGTGGTATATGGAATAGTGCTGTTGATACAGTAAAAGGTTGGTTTTAAAAGCTCCTCATTGTAGGGGCTTTTTCTTATTCCTATTTTTCATACCGACTTTATGAAAAAGTAGTAGACAAGCATCTGATGGTTAGTGGTAGAATGTAAGAGTATTCTTAATTTTCGCCTTTAACGGGGAAAAGCAATTCACCTAGGGGGGTTTTTGTAACATGACAAATGTAACAGGGACAGAACGTGTAAAACGTGGAATGGCAGAAATGCAAAAAGGCGGCGTTATTATGGACGTAATTAACGCTGAACAAGCAAAAATTGCAGAAGAGGCAGGCGCAGTTGCTGTTATGGCATTAGAGCGCGTACCAGCAGATATTCGTGCAGCAGGTGGCGTTTCTCGTATGGCAGACCCAACGATCGTTGAAGAAGTTATGGGTGCTGTGTCAATTCCGGTTATGGCAAAATGCCGTATCGGTCACCTTGTAGAAGCACGTGTATTAGAATCATTAGGGGTAGACTATATCGATGAGAGTGAAGTATTAACTCCTGCCGATGAAGTATACCATTTAAATAAACGTGATTACACAGTTCCGTTTGTATGTGGTTGCCGTGATATCGGAGAAGCTGCACGTCGTATTGCAGAAGGTGCATCTATGCTTCGTACAAAAGGTGAACCAGGAACAGGAAACATTGTAGAGGCAGTGCGTCATATGCGCCAAGTCAATGCAGAAATCCGTCAAGTTGCAAGTCTACGTGAAGATGAGTTAATGACATATGCAAAAAACACTGGTGCTCCTTATGAAGTACTACTTGAAATTAAACGCCTTGGTCGTTTGCCGGTTGTAAACTTTGCAGCAGGTGGTGTAGCAACACCAGCAGATGCAGCGTTAATGATGCAACTTGGTGCGGATGGTGTATTTGTTGGATCTGGTATCTTCAAATCAGAGAATCCAGAGAAATTTGCACGTGCAATCGTTGAAGCGACGACTCATTATGAGGATTACGAACTAATTGCAAGCCTTTCTAAAGGATTAGGTAATGCGATGAAAGGTATCGAAATTTCAACGTTATTACCAGAACAACGCATGCAAGAGCGCGGATGGTAATTGAAGGAGAACTTTAAAATGGTGAAAATCGGTGTACTAGGTCTTCAAGGTGCAGTTCGTGAGCATGTAAAATCAGTTGAGGCAAGTGGTGCAGAAGCTGTTGTTGTAAAGCGTATAGAGCAACTTGAAGAGATTGATGGTCTTATTTTACCAGGCGGTGAAAGTACAACAATGCGCCGTCTTATTGATAAGTATGCTTTCATGGAGCCACTTCGTACATTCGCGAAGTCTGGTAAACCAATGTTTGGTACATGTGCAGGAATGATTCTTCTTGCAAAAACACTTATTGGCTATGAAGAAGCACATATTGGTGCTATGGATATTACAGTTGAGCGCAATGCGTTCGGGCGTCAAAAAGATAGCTTCGAAGCTGCACTTTCTATTAAAGGTGTGGGAGAAGATTTTGTTGGCGTATTTATTCGTGCCCCGTATGTTGTAGATGTAGCAGATGATGTCGAAGTGCTTTCTACGCATGGCGACCGAATGGTAGCGGTAAAACAAAAACAGTTTTTAGCTGCTTCATTCCATCCGGAATTGACGGATGATCATCGTGTAACAGCATACTTTGTAGAAATGGTAAAAGAAGCGAAAATGAAAAAAGTTGTATAAGTAACTTGCAACTTGTATAAGATTATAGTAAATTGATGGTAACAATTTTATAAAATAAGCGTGTTGATAGGAAGTAGTAACAAATGTGGTTTCTTATAGAGAGTCGGTGGTTGGTGGAAATCGATAGAAACAGTTTGTGAATCCATCCTGGAATGGAATGTGGAATATCTTTATGATTAGTAAACGTTCCCGGTGAAGAGCCGTTATTTCTACTGGAGAGGAAGGCGGTAATGCTTTCAACTAGGGTGGCAACGCGGGTTAACTCCCGTCCCTTTATATAGGGACGGGAGTTTTTTGTGTTTTATAAAATAAAAGGAGGAGTATATAATGCTTGATATTAAATTTTTACGTACAAATTTTGAAGAAGTAAAAGCAAAGTTACAACATAGAGGCGAAGATTTAACTGACTTTGGTCGCTTTGAAGAGTTAGATACGAGAAGAAGAGAACTACTTGTTCAAACAGAGGAACTAAAAAGTAAACGTAATGAAGTATCTCAACAAATTTCTGTATTGAAGCGCGAAAAGAAAGATGCGGAAGCTCTAATTCTAGAAATGCGTGAAGTTGGAGAAAAAGTAAAAGATCTTGATAATGAACTTCGTACAGTTGAAGAAGATTTAGAAAGATTAATGTTATCTATTCCAAATATCCCTCATGAATCTGCTCCAGTTGGTGAAACAGAGGATGATAATGTAGTAGCGCGTACTTGGGGAGATGTGAAGGAATTTGCTTTTGAACCAAAACCACATTGGGATCTTGCTACAGATTTAGGAATTCTAGACTTTGAACGTGCTGGGAAAGTAACGGGAAGCCGTTTCGTATTCTATAAAGGTGCTGGCGCAAGGTTAGAGCGTGCTCTAATTAGCTTTATGCTTGATCTTCATACTGATGAGCACGGATACGAAGAAGTATTACCTCCGTATATGGTAAACCGTGCAAGTATGACAGGAACTGGACAACTTCCAAAGTTTGAAGAAGATGCATTCCGTATTGAAAGTGAAGATTACTTCTTAATTCCAACAGCTGAAGTACCTGTAACGAATATGCACCGTGATGAAATCTTAAATAAAGAGCAATTGCCTATAAGATATGCTGCATTTAGCTCTTGTTTCCGTTCTGAAGCAGGTTCAGCTGGCCGTGATACACGTGGTTTAATTCGTCAGCATCAGTTCAATAAAGTAGAGCTTGTAAAGTTCGTGAAACCAGAAGATTCTTATGAAGAGTTAGAAAAACTAACAAATGATGCAGAACGCGTGTTACAATTGTTAGAGTTGCCATATCGCGTTATGAGCATGTGCACAGGCGATTTAGGATTTACAGCAGCGAAAAAATACGATATCGAAGTATGGATTCCAAGCTATGGCACATATCGTGAAATTTCTTCTTGTAGTAATTTTGAGGCTTTCCAAGCGAGACGTGCAAATATCCGTTTCCGTCGTGAACCAAACGGAAAACCAGAACATGTTCATACATTAAATGGATCTGGTCTTGCAATTGGACGTACGGTGGCAGCTATTTTAGAGAATTACCAACAAGAAGATGGTACAATTATAATTCCAGAAGTTCTTCGCCCTTATATGGGAGGAAAAACAGTTATTAAGTAAATTTATAAACATTCATCGGTATGAGTGATTGGTAATTATGAGCGTTGTCAGTACTATAATGTAGGAGAGGGAAAGTAAAATTTTCCTTTCCTCATAATTTATTTTAGTAGGGTTGACTAACTGTTTTTCTTTTGATATTATATTTGATGTCAATATGGAGGTATACCCAAGTCTGGCTGAAGGGATCGGTCTTGAAAACCGACAGGCGGCGAGAGTCGCGCGGGGGTTCGAATCCCTCTACCTCCTCCAGATATAATTGACAACAGCGCATATAAGTGGAGATTGGAGAACTCGTTACCAACACGTAACGAGTTTTTATTTTAAAACCAATCATAAAGTATGGTGTAAGGCGATTTTGTCCTTATTACGCACTCATATTCCGATGATTATCTTCATAGATATGAAAGGAGTCAACATGGATCTTATTATACAAACGTTTCCTTTAGATGGAAAAACTTTATATTATGTACAATGTCCTGTCTGTAAGAACAATAGAATTTTAAACAGTGGTGCAAACGTATCGCGCATTATTAGCGATGATACATTCCGTAAACTTTGTGGTTGCACTTGTGATGTAAAACAAACTGCGACAAAAGTAGAGGCACCAAAAAAAGTTAAAAAAGAAGCTGTAAAGAAAGAAGCAGCTCCAAAACGTACAGGTAAAGTATTAACAGCAGTAATTAACGGGAAAGAAATGACTGTTAAAGAGATTGCTGAGACATACGATATTAGTACAAGTACGGTTCGTCAGCGTATTAACGCTGGAAAACCAGAGAGTGAAATTATTGCTCCAACAAAGAAGAAGTAATTTAATAGAAAAACCCGTGCGTATGCACGGGTTTTTTATTTTACAAGTTTACGTGTTTGTTTTAAAAAATGGCCAATTTTTTTTATGATTGGTTCAATAGAATCTCCATCTTTTAAAATATCGTATTCATTAATGTTTAATCGTAAAACAGGGCATGAATTAAAGTTATTGATCCAGTTTTCGTAACGCCCATGCATCTCTTTCCAATACTCAATTGGTGTTTGCTGCTCCATCGGGCGTCCGCGTTCTTGAATACGGTCTACAATATCATCGAAAGAACCCTCTAAGTAAATTAATAAGTCTGGATGAGGGAAGTAAGGAGTCATGACCATAGCGTCAAATAAACCTTTGTATGTTTCATAATCAGTTTCCGTCATTGTACCTTTTTCATGATGCATCTTTGCAAAAATGCCAGTGTCTTCATAGATAGAACGGTCTTGAATAAAACCGCCACCATATTCAAAAATTCTCTTTTGTTCTTTAAATCGTTCTGCTAAAAAGTATACTTGCAAGTGGAAGCTCCAGCGTGTGAAATCAGCATAGAACTTGTCCAAATATGGATTAGAATCTACTTTTTCAAATGATGTGCGATAACCTAAAGCGTTAGCTAGTGCAGTTGTCATAGTTGATTTTCCGACACCTACTGTTCCAGCGATAGTAATTACTGCATCATTTGGTATATCATATTTTTGCCTTAAATTCATTATTATTTCGACTCCTTTAAGAGAGTATTTTGAAGGGCGGATAGGATGACGTTTAAATCATCGGGATTTTGTACAAAATCCATATCGTCTCCGTTAAATTTTAATACCGGGATATCTGGATGGTCCTTTTTGAAAGTATCCATTGCTGTTTCGTAATCTTTTGTGAGCTGTAGTAAGTAATTTGGGTCCATATTTTTTTCGAATTCTCTTCCGCGCATTGCGATTCGCTTTTGTAATGTTTCCAGGCTAGCTGTTAAATAAACGATGACATTTGGCACAGGCATATCTTGTGTAAGGATACGATAGATTTGCATGTACTTGTCATATTGAGAATCTTTTAATGTACGGGATGCAAAAATTAAATTTTTAAATATATGATAATCCGCTATTACTGGCTTCCTTTGATTCAAATACTTTATGTTAATGTCTTCTAGTTGTTTGTATCTATTACAAAGAAAGAACATCTCTGTTTGAAAACTCCATTCGTCGATGTCTTCATAAAACTTTCCTAAAAAAGGGTTTTCATCAACAATCTCTTTTAGTAAGTGGAGTTGCATGTGAGCTGAAATTGCCTTCGCAAGTGAGGTTTTTCCAACACCAATTGGTCCTTCAACCGTGATAAATGGTACTCCGGTCACGCTGTTTCCTCCTTTCAATCAGTGATTTGCCGTGACTACTAAAAACACAAAACAGAATTATTGTAGCACAAGAGGGAAGCGAGCGGGTTAATTTGATATAAAAAGTTAGAAAATAGATATATGTATTAATTAAATTTTATTTGGGATGACGGTACTATATTTGCTTTTAATGTGGCTTCCATTATTTTTAAAGCATGCAGGTTATCCTGATCATGATTAGAGGCAATACAGTCCTGTGGTACATACAGTGTGTAATTTCTCATATGAGCATCGTTAGCTGTAAATAGAATACATATATTACCAGCTATTCCTGTTAATATTAGATTTTCTATTTTCAAATAACCTAATAAAGAATTTAAAGGTGTTTCATAAAAGGCAGAGTAATGTGGTTTAATAAAAATGTAATCGTCAGAATTTGGAGCAATCTTATGAATGATATTTTCACTATATTCATTTGTACAATGAGTAATTAGTTGGTCAATATCAGATCTCCAAAGTTGATAATGGTCATTAATATAAATTATGGGGTAGCCGAAGGATTTCATCGTTTTCTTTAATTGTAAAATAGGGTTTGTTATAATTTCGCATTTCTTGGCCAGGATGGGTCCGTGTGGAAATTGAAAATCATTAATCATATCGATAATGAGTAAGGCAGTATTCTTCATATGTAATCCCCTCTCTTTTTTCTTAGGGTGGATTGAATTTGTAAAAGTTATCCCATGTGTAGTAAATGGAAATAAGTGTACTTTATTTGTAATGAAAGGACTATGTTATGGAACGCGATCAAGATATTTATTTTATGCAGTTAGCAATAGAAGAGGCTAAAAAAGCAGAGGCAATACAAGAAGTACCGATTGGTGCAGTTATAGTGTTAGATGGTAAGGTAATTAGTGTTGCTCATAATTTAAGGGAAACTGAGCAAAGATCAATAGCTCACGCTGAGTTGTTAGCTATTGATGAGGCGTGCAAAAAATTAGGGACATGGCGTTTAGAAGATGCGACGTTATATGTAACATTAGAGCCTTGTCCGATGTGTGCGGGTGGAATTGTTTTATCACGAGTGAAGCGAGTTGTATATGGTGCAAGTGACCCAAAAGGTGGATGTGCAGGGACATTGATGAATCTTTTAACGGATGAACGCTTTAATCATCAATGTGAAGTAGTAGCTGGTGTATTAGAAGAAGAATGCGGTACGCTGTTAACAAACTTTTTTAGAGAACTTCGTAAAAAAAGAAAAGCGATCAAGAAATTAGAGAAAAGCAACGAGAATTAACGTATTTGCATTTTATAAAAAAACAAGTTATACTGATAGTGCCTTTAATGAAGGCAACCGAATATTGGTTTTAACTTTGCCGTGCTAAGCGGGGAGGTAGCGGTGCCCTATACTCGCAATCCGCTCTAGCGAGGCCGAATCCCTTCTCGAGGTTATGTTGCTGTAAGGCCTGCCTTAAGTAAGTGGTGTTGACGTTTGGGTCCTGCGCAACGGGACCCCGTGAACCTTGTCAGGTCCGGAAGGAAGCAGCAATAAGCGGGTTTTCTCGTGTGCCGCAGGAGTGCCTGAACCGAGCTAACTGCTTAAGTAACGCTTATGGTACGTAATCGACAGAAGGTGCACGGCAGTTATATATGTATACAAAACTCACCTTAATATTAAGGTGGGTTTTTTGTATAGAAAATAACTTTTGGAATCTATAAACAGAATGGGTTATAATAAATGAGATAATAACCTTTGAGGGAGGCCGTATTTTCGTGTCATACCAAGCGTTATACCGAACATGGAGACCGCAGAAATTTGAAGATGTAGTCGGTCAAAAGCACGTGACAAAAACGTTGCAAAATGCCCTTCTTCAAGAGAAAGTTTCACATGCGTATTTATTTTCTGGCCCGAGGGGAACAGGGAAAACGACAATTGCAAAAGTATTTGCAAAAGCAATCAACTGTGAACATGCTCCGGTAGCTGAACCTTGTAATGAATGTCCCTCTTGTTTAGGGATTACGCAAGGATCTATTTCAGATGTATTAGAAATTGATGCGGCTTCAAATAACGGTGTAGATGAAATTCGAGATATTAGAGATAAAGTAAAATATGCTCCAAGTGCTGTAGAATATAAAGTATACATTATTGATGAAGTTCACATGCTTTCCATGGGTGCCTTCAATGCGCTTTTAAAAACGTTAGAAGAGCCGCCAGGACATGTCATCTTTATTTTGGCAACAACAGAACCGCATAAGATACCGCCTACAATCATTTCACGTTGTCAGCGTTTCGAATTCCGAAAAATATCAGTAAATGATATTGTTGAGAGATTATCGACGGTTGTGACCAATGAAGGTACGCAAGTAGAAGATGAGGCGTTACAAATTGTTGCGCGTGCCGCTGAAGGTGGTATGCGTGATGCGCTTAGTCTTATTGATCAGGCGATATCTTATAGTGATGAGACAGTTACGACAGAAGATGTATTAGCTGTAACGGGTTCTGTTTCTCAGCAATACTTAGGCAACTTAGTAGAATGTATACGTGAAAATGATGTATCAAGAGCATTACGTATCATAGATGAGATGATGGGTAAAGGGAAAGATCCGGTTCGCTTTATGGAGGATTTCATTTACTATTATCGTGATATGCTTTTATATCAAACTTCACCACAACTGGAACATATGTTGGAACGAGTAATGGTAGATGAGCAATTCCGGATGTTAAGTGAAGAAATGCAACCGGAAGTAATCTATGAAATCATTCATACTCTTAGTAAGGGACAACAGGAAATGAAGTGGACAAATCATCCACGAATTTTCTTAGAAGTTGTTATGGTACAACTGTGTCAACAGTTTATGATGCAAGCAAACGGTGCAGATCGTTTACAAGCAATTATGAACAGGATGCAGCAATTGGAGAAAGAGTTAGAACAAGTCAAAAAGAATGGTGTGCCGGCTGGTGTGCAGCAGGAAGTCAGAGAGACACGTGCAGCACCAAAACCAGTGCGGACAGGTAGTATGAAGATTCCTGTCGGACGCGTAAATGAAGTATTAAAGCAAGCAAAGCGTCAAGATTTAGAACAATTAAAAGCTGTATGGGGTGAGTTGCTAGGAAGACTCAAAGCATACAACAAAGTAGCGTTTGCTGTTTTATTAGAAAATAGTGAACCGGTAGCGGCTTCGGATGATACTTACGTTTTAGCGTTTCAATATGAGATTCACTGTAAAATGGCAAGCGAAAATCGAGAAGCTATGGATACAGTGGAACAAGCCTTATTTGAATTGCTAAGTAAAAGATTAAATATGATTGCCATTCCAAAAAGTGAATGGGGTAAAATCCGTGAAGATTTTTTACAGCGTGAAGGTGGGGATTCTGAAGAAAGCCCAGAGAAGAAAGAAGATCCTCTTATAGAAGAGGCAGTAAAATTAGTAGGGCAAGAACTTATTGAAATAAAAGAGTAATAATAATTAGGAGGAATTAATTATGATGCGTGGCGGAATGGGAAATATGAATAACATGATGAAACAAATGCAAAAAATGCAAAAAGATATGGCAAAAGCGCAAGAAGAACTTGGAGAAAAGACAGTTGAAGGTACAGCTGGCGGCGGTATGATTACAGTTATTGCAAATGGTCATAAGCAAATTCTTGAAGTGAAAGTTAAAGAAGAAGTTGTAGATCCAGAAGATATCGAAATGTTACAAGACTTAGTGTTAGCTGCAACGAATGATGCGCTTAAAAAAGCTGATGAACTTTCAAACTCTACAATGGGTAAATTTACAAAAGGCTTAAACTTACCAGGTGGGATGTTCTAGGAGGATATTGATATATGCATTATCCAGAACCAATATCAAAACTAATTGATAGTTTTATGAAATTGCCAGGAATCGGACCGAAAACAGCGGTTCGATTGGCATTTTTCGTATTAGATATGAAAGAAGACGATGTGTTAGGTTTTGCGAAAGCACTTGTAAATGCGAAGCGAGACTTAGCATATTGTTCTGTATGCGGGCATATTACTGACCGTGATCCTTGTTATATTTGTAACGATTCACATCGAGATCAATCAGTTGTTTGTGTCGTGCAAGAACCGAAAGATGTAATCGCAATGGAAAAAATGAAAGAGTATCAAGGTGTATATCATGTGTTACGTGGTGCTATCTCTCCAATGGAGGGAATTGGACCGGAAGACATTAATATCCCGCAACTTTTAAAACGACTGCACGATGAAACGGTACAAGAAGTGATATTAGCAACAAATCCCAATATTGAAGGGGAAGCTACAGCGATGTATATATCCCGCCTCTTAAAGCCGACAGGTATTAAAGTAACTCGTATTGCACATGGTCTGCCAGTTGGTGGAGATTTAGAATATGCAGATGAAGTGACACTGTCGAAAGCGTTAGAAGGTCGTAGAGAAGTATAAGAGGAGAAACAAAAATGTTCTTTCAAAAAAAGGGTAAATTGCGTAAAGAGTATGATGATAAGCTAATTGTACTATTAGAAAAAGTGAAGAACGAATGGTTACGTCAGAAGAGAATGGTTGAACAAAGTGTGGAACCATCTCAAGATGTACTTTGTTCTTTAAAAATAGCAGAGGCGAAATATTTCTTCTTGTTAAAAGAGGCAAAACGTCGTCCTGTAAAAATGGAACAATGGTAAAAGGTTCTGCTGAAAAAGCAGAACCTTTTATTTTATTTGTTAAACATGTAGTGGCCACTTCGCTTGGACGGAGCGATTAACGGTTTTTATGAAGAAAGTGTTAACGAATAAAGATTAGTAGGATAAAACGATTGGTGTTATATGATAAATGTTCTTTTTCCTCGCCTTGTCCCATACAAATAATTATGTATAGGTCATTCATAAGGAGGAAAAAATGAATTCTACAATTATTATTGGTGGTATTCTTGCGTTAGTTTTTATTTTCCTTGTTTTTGGTGTTTCTTCTAAGCCGTTACGATTCATAGGAAAGGCACTCTTTCATATTACGTTAGGAATAGCATTACTCTTTATCGTAAATGTCGTAGGAACATATTTTGATTTTCATATTCCAATTAATTTGGGTACAGCGGCGATCACAAGTTTATTAGGGCTACCCGGTGTTGCTGCATTAGTGGTTATTAAGCTTTATATCATGCCAAGATAAAAATTATTTTGGCATTTTTTTAAAAAGTGTTGACTAATAAATGATTAATATGGTAAATTAATAAGCGTCGTCAGGAACGAAAGAAAAAAGTTGTTGACGGATTTAACGAAAAATGTTAAATTATAAAAGTCGCTGAAACGCGATGTTGAACTTTGAAAACTAAACGAAACAAACAACGTGAAACGTCAATTTTTATTTTAGATGCTAGACAAACT
>NZ_QNUD01000046.1:0-43915 GCF_008042405.1 Bacillus sp. SH7-1 | reverse complement strand
TATCAACAATATCAACAATACCAACAACAATCTTCTCCTTGGACAGGTGGAATGGGAACAGGAGGAGCAGGGGCAGCAGCGGGAGCGGCTAGTATTAGTGGAGCAGCAGGACATGCGGGACACGTGGGTCATTAATGATTGGCAGAAAAAAAGACATAATAAAAAACTGCTAGGAAATCCTAGCAGTTTTTTTCAGCTTCTTGGCGCTGGCGTTCGATTTCAGCACGAAGTTGTGGCTCTGGAGCTTGCCAGCCTTCTGGTTTTAGAATTTTGCCGTCGCCTTCGCGGAAGCGAGGTTTTCCATCAGGGAATAGCTTTGCCATGTTTGCGTTATTTACAATTTCAAATCCTTTATCAGGACGTACGCCCATTTCGGCAAACGTGCCGAATGCAAAGTAAATAAGGTCAATTAGTGCATCATATTGATCTTCAACAGTCGTTGCTTCTAGAAATTCTTCTAGCTCTTCTTGCATAAAGCTAGCACGGATTTTTGCACGTTCTTCTGTTAATTTTGTTGGAGTATTTGTCACAGGATGTCCGAATACTTCATGCATTTTCGCAACAAGTTCGTACCCTTTATCTAAACCTTTTTCGTTTGTCATGTTGTTTCATCCTTTCTCGCTTTGTCCGAATCTCATTGTAACATAGGGTGATTATGAAATGAAAAGGGACTGTCTAAAAGTTTTATCTTTTAGTTAAGATAGTGATAGTAAAAGGTTATATCGATTTAACGGTAAAACATAACATAACCTATTCATAAAAGAAAGCCATCCCAGAATAATTTTGGGACGGCCCTGCTCGTTATTTTTCTTCTTTTATTAAAATGGATAAAATAAGGTCGATGCCAAACATACCAACGAGCAACATTGGTATAACGACAAGTAAATAACGTGTGAAGGAAACATTTTTTAAGTATGTATGAGCAAATAAAAAGACGCCGAGAAATAAAATACCATTTAAAATAGGCTTTACTAATTTTTTAGACATAAGCTCCCCCATAAATATCTTCTCTCTCTATCTAAAATAAAAACTCCTCTTTCCGTTGTATCATGCTGGAGAGAGGAGTTCAATCATTTCTCATTCAATTACACCAGAATTTGTAATATTTACGGTGTATTTTATATGAACCGGAACATCTTTATACATTTGTCTCCATTCTTCTAATTTGAATGGGCGATAATGTTGCTTATACTTTGCACCTAACCCGAGAGGATCGACGCCTAAAGATTTAAGTTGCTTAATTAACTTAGCAGCTTGTTTATCTAATTGTTTTTGGACATCTTTTTCAATGTTTTTTGTGTTCTTGTTATTTTCTAAGTTAATTTGTTTTGATAGTTCTTGAATACGTGCATCAAGACGAACGTGAATGAAAAAGGAAGGCTTCCCGTTTTTAATTTTTATATCGTAAGTTGGAACAGAACGAATATTATTAATCATTACGTACGCAGAGTCTGTTTTAAATTCATGTGAATCTAATTTATGTTTCTCTAACAATCCTTTAAATATGAACATATCTTTTTCCGCAATTTTACCGATATATTTATCCTTTTTAAAAAGGCCAATTCCGTTGATTTTTATTTTATCACCATGTTTCTTCAGAATGGGAATATAGTAGTCTTGCCCTTCTTGATAATAACGGAATGCTCCTACATGCAGATTATCCATTGGTAAAGGACCGGTCTCCATATTATGTTCTAGCAATTTTTTCATATAAATTGCAACGTTGTATGAAGTCGAATATTTACCTTTTAAAAGTTCAGTACCATTCCCCTCTAATAAAGCAACATATAAAGCGTTCCCTATGTTTACATCTCGAAGTAATGTGTCGAATGAAGTAGACATTCCTGTTTTCGCAAGTCTTATCGTATATAGAGCGATACGCATTTGTCCACTAGCAAAAGGTTGAGAAGACTCTAACGATGTGTCTGCTTTTACTTGTTTTACTGCATTTGCAGTTCCTTCAAAAACTTGAACTTTATTTCCTTTTTTCTGAATGGGACAAACGAATGTCACTTTTACTTTATTATCTTTTGCAACGTCAAATACGGTTCCTTGAATCAGTTGTACATCATCGATAATATTTTTTTGTAAACATCCAGTTAGACTGAAAAATGTTATACAAGAAATAAGTATTAATTTGCTTGTGCTTTTGATTTTTTCCATTTTCTTTTCACCCACACAATAATAAATAGAATTGGGATGTATACATAAATGAGCCAAAAACTAACTTTTGATGCATTACTAATAAAATTGTTAATATCGTGCCTGTTTGTTAAAAGTTGTGAAACAATAAGAGTGATAAAGAAAAAAGCAATTAAAATACCTCGTTGTTTTACACGGAATATTTCGTGAGTGCCTCTCATTGCCGCCCATAAGGGAAGGATAAAACTTGAAATAATAACGAGTGCATAAGCAGAAATTGCAATATATTCGAGCCTTTCTATAAATGGTAATTGAATGACTTGAGTCATAGAAAGTTGTGACCATATCGTTTTTAACAATTGTTTTTCGCTAAAAAAAGAAAAGGCTAAAAGGGTACTAAATAAATATAGAAGATTTGAAAATAGTGCTCCGTATTGAGCAAATTTATGAGACTGCATAGGCTTTTTTACAAACGGATAAACCATGAGATAAATCTCAAAACCGGTCATACTGTAGATTGACAGTTGAGCGGATTTTAAAATATCTGAAATAGAATGTGTGAATATAGGGAGTAAATTATCCCAATGAGAGTATTTCAAAACAAATAGGCTCAAAAATAAATACCCAAATGTACCACCAACAGAGATGACACAAATACCAGTAATGACCCGAAAACCGGACGAAATAATGTAGTAGCTAACTAAGCATAAAAAGAGTGTTAACATCCAAGTTGAAGCGGTAGGAAACATCCATACTTGAATGATTTCAACATATGTTCGAATGACGGAAATACTGACGATTAAAAAATAAGCCATAAAGATGATATTAATTCCGTTTCCTAGCCACTTGCCAAACGTTTGTCGATGTAAATCAATTAAGTTTCCATTTGTTTCTTTTAATAAGACATACATCATCCATATAAGAATATGGATACAGAGTCCTGTGATTACAACTCCCATCCAGCCGTCGTATCCAGCAGCCTTTGCAATAATTCGAGCGAAGCCGAGAACGCCAGCTCCAAACTGTGCACCGTGAATTAAGAAGAAAACAAAGACAGGAGATATTTGATATTTTTCTTGAACTTTACTCATCAATGCACCTCATTTCTTAATCATCAAAGTCCGATCGATGTTTTGTTGAAATTCCTTTTGCTGATTTTTTTACATGTTGTGGTCTTGCTTGTACATCTCTTGTATCAATCATTGTTAAAGGAAAACGAATCCAAGAGTCCTTAACGGATTGTTGTCTTGTCGGATAAAACAAAGCGTACGGCTTGCGTAAAGAAGTAAGTCTAAATAGATGAGTAAATAAAAAGATAAACCCAAGAGAAATCCCAAAGAGACCTCCTATTTCCGCGAAGATAAGAAATGGAAAACGTAGTAATCGAACAGCATTACCCATTTTATAAATAGGTGTAATAAAGGAAGCGAGTGCTGATAAGGCAACGATAATTAATAAAATATTACTCGTTAAACCAGCTTGTACAGATGCTTGCCCGATTACGATACCTCCTACAATACCGAGTGTTTGACCAACTTTCATCGGTAACCTCGCCCCAGCTTCTCTAAGTAAATCGATTGCGAGTTCTAAAAAGAGTGCTTCAATTAAAGGCGGGAATGGTACTTGTGCCCTTGATAAAATTAAAGTTTCAAGTAAATCACTCGGAATGAGTTCATAATGATAATTTAAAACTGCAACGTATAACGGTGTTGCGCATATCGAGAATAGAACGGCGATAAGGCGTAAAATCCTTGAAAATGTAGCGTATAGCCAAGAGACGTTGTAGTCTTCTGGTGAAATGAAAAAATCGAAATAGGATACAGGTGTTAGTAAAACACTTGGAGAACCATCAACAAAAATAGCGATTTTTCCATCTATTAGTGCTTTTGTAACTCTATCAGTGCGTTCTGTATTGATATAGAGAGGGAAAATCGACTTTTCACCCATTAATTCTTGTATATAAGCACTATCATTAATTTGATCATATTCAAGAGCACGTAATGATTCCTCGAGAAAATCTACATTATCTTTTTCAGCAAGGTTGTCTAAATACATCATGACAACTTTTGTTTTTGAAAACTCGCCGATAATCATCTCTTTTGTTTGTAAATCTAAAACAGGAAGACGTTTTCGAACTAAATTAATATTTGTATCAATATCCTCTACGAAACCTTCCTGAGGACCTATAACGGTCGATTCGTTTAAAGGAGGAGTTGGCGCACGATAATTATCAATTGCGATATTTGCGAGCATACATTTTTGATCTTGTTGATTTACTTGAACAATCGCATGCCCCTTTAAAACCATGTCCTCAATTTTTTGTAAATCGTTCGTAATTGTAATGCCGCTCATCGGAATATGTTCTTTCAGTTCTTCTAGTGAAGCCTTAGGTCGTTCCAAAAGAGTAGGCATTAAGTACTTTTGCAATTTCTCACCATCAAGTGAAGGACGATAGTAAGAAATCCAATAAGGCATCGTTTCATCGTCAGATGTATGGTAATTAACAAAATCACTAGACTTTTTCAGCTTCTCTATTAAATTTTGTAGAGAATGAATACGGTCTTTTTCTGGTTTTGTAAAATCATAAATACTATTACCTTTAGAGTGTTGCTGTTGCCCTTGAGAAGATTCGTCTTGCTTAGAGTCTTGTTGCTGATCCAGATCCGAGTTGTTTTGTTTAGAGTGTTGTTGTTGATTCTGATCCGAGTCGTCTTTCTTAGAGTGTTGCTGTTGCCCTTGAGAAGATTCGTTTTGTTTAGCACTTTGTTGCTGATTCTGCTCCGAGTTGTTTTGCTTAGAGTGTTGTTGTTGATCTTGCTCTGATTTGTCTTGCTTAGAATGCTGTTGTTGCTGTTGTTGCCCTTGATAAGATTCGTCTTGTTTAGCACTTTGTTGCTGATTCTGCTCCGAGTTGTTTTGCTTAGAGTGTTGTTGTTGATCGATTTGTCTTGCTTAGAATGTTGCTGTTGATCTTGCTCCGAGTTGTCTTGCTTAGAATGCTGCTGTTGCTCTTGAGAAGATTCGTCTTGTTTAGCACTTTGTTGCTGATTCTGATTCGATTTGTTTTGCTGCTTATATTGGGAAGACTCCTTGTGCTCCTCTTTTTTTTGCTCGCCATTGCTATCTTTATTATGTTTCATACTTCTAGTCTGTTGTTTGCTATCATCCTCTTGATTGTTAGGGTGTTGCTCTGAGTTACCTGTTTCGTTTTTCTCTTTTGTATTTGATTTTTTTTTCTTACGTAGCCAATTCCAAATCATATGTATGCCCTCTTTGATTTTGTAATATAGTGCTATTTTGTGGCTAATTTTGTATATTATTCATTTATTTATGAAAAGAAGGAGGAGATTGGTTTGCATAGAAAAAATCCTTTAGTAAGCAGTACATACTATGACGAGAAGAGGGCGAGTCTGTGCAATTTGTAAAAAAAGAGAAGTTTGCTTTAAAGGAGTTTACATTTGAAAATGGTAGGACAATTCCTGTTCAAATGGGGTATGAGACGTATGGTACTTTAAATAGAGAAAGATCAAATACGATTTTGGTTTGTCATTATTTTAGTGCAACTAGTCACGCAGCAGGAAAATATACAGCGCATGATGAGGAGTCTGGTTGGTGGGATAGTTTAATTGGACCGGGAAAAGCAATTGATACAAATAAATACTTTGTTATATGTACTGATAATCTTTGTAATGTGCAGGTGAAGAACCCTTATGTAATTACAACGGGACCGAAATCGATTAATCCAAAAACTGGAGATGAATATGTGATGGACTTTCCGGTTTTTACATTTCTTGATGTAGCTCGTATGCAATATGAGTTAATAAAAGATATGGGAATCGCAAGGCTACATGCTGTAATGGGACCGTCAGCTGGCGGGATGATTGCGCAGCAATGGGCTGTTCATTATCCTCATATGGTAGAGCGGATGATTGGTGTGATTACGAATCCGCAAAATCCAATTATTACATCGGTAAATGTAGCGCAAAACGCAATTGAGGCTATTCAACTGGATCCAAGTTGGAAGGGCGGAAAATATGGAGAAGTGCAGCCAATGAAGGGGCTTCATTTAGCAAATAGAATGATGTTTATGAACGCGTTTGATGAGCATTTTTATAAAACGACATTTCCTCGTAATAGTATAGAGAAAGAACCTTATGAAACATTTTCTGCATTAACATCATTTGAGAAAGAAATTAACAAAGTGACAAATAGAAGTATAGATTTAGTAGATGCAAATTCATGGATGTACACTGCGAAAGCAGTTTTATTACATGATATTGCGCATGGATTTTCGTCTTTAGAAGAGGCACTGTCTAATATAGAAGCAAATGTACTTATGATTCCGTGTAAACAAGATTTGCTTCAGCCGTCACGTTATAATTATAAAATGGTAGACATGTTGCAAAAACAAGGAAAGTATGCGGAAGTATATGAGATAGAAAGTATAAATGGGCATATGGCGGGAGCGTTTGATATTCATTTATTTGAAAAGAAAGTTTATGAGTTTTTAAATCGGAAAATGTCTAGTTTTGTATAGAAAATAAATGATGTGAAAAAGGTGCAATGTATGTAGTAGGCACCTTTTTTTACATGATTTGTAGGCGGAAAATATATGTGGCAATTGCTATACCGAAGAAAGCTATACTAAGTAATAGAAATAAAAATGATATTTCTTGTGGCGATTTTATCTTTTTATTATTTTTCATACTAAGAGCAATAATTGCAGCGATTAAGAAAATGATGCCCGTAATGAAAAGAAAAAGTGTCATTTTCATTGGCTCCTTTCATAAAACAAGTATATTGAGGATACAATGCACGAGTTATGTTTGTAAAGAATAAGTTTTGCGAGAAAATTGAGAAATAAATTCTCAGTTCTTTGCGTTCTTTCTTTCGCATGCTAAAATTGATGAGGAATGATTATTTAAAGAAGAAACTAAAGGTTTTATTGTATATAAGGAGGAACGACATATGACAGAAGTTAAAACAATTACAACAGAAGAAGTGCAAGAGCGTTTAGAAAATGGAGAAACGTTATTTTTAGTAGACGTAAGAGAAGATGAAGAAGTAGCAGCAGGAAAGATTCCAGAAGCTGTACATATTAAAATGGGCGATATCCCAAATAAAGTAGATTTCTTTGATAAAGAGAATGAATATATCTTTATTTGTCGTTCGGGAATGCGCAGTGAAAATGTATGCCATTATTTAAATGAACAAGGATTTAAAACAGTAAATATGGTTGGCGGAATGCTTCAATATGAAGGTGAAACGAAATAGTTAATAGTTAAAAACTTGGAACGAGTCTGTTTCAAGTTTTTTTCTTTTGCATACAGTGTACAAAAGGGGGATAGGTAAATGGGGATTAACTTGCGGAAAGTAAAAATTATGAATAATACAGGGGCTGTTAATGTCGGCGATTGTTATGATATCTCACCTTTAGCTGTAGCAAAAATATATGCAGGTGCTGGAGGGTCGAGTGCGGCTATTTTTTTAAATGGGAAAAGACAACCAGAAGCGGTAATTAGAACATCAGTGTTTCTTCCGCCATTAGCAACGAGTACACGTACATTAGGTTCATAGAGGAAAGGTAGAGTGTAATTATGCCTGCTCATATAAAAGAGTTTGTTATTGTGAATAACACTGGGAATATATTTACTGGTGATAATTTGAGTGATACTTCATTTACTGCTACGAAATCGTATAGTGGTTCAATGGGGTGTACTTGGATTGATGTTGTTACAGTAATAGGGACGGAGACGAAGCTTTGTTTACAGCCAGGAGATTCGGTGACGACAACATATACAAGAGGTACTCCTGCTGGTACTGTACCAGGAACAAACATGGGGCAAAGTGTAAACACATCGGGTATAGCACAAGCTGTCCCTAATACAGATAATATGGATTCAATTGCTGGACTCCCTTAAGAAATTAAGGGAGTTTTTATTATTTAAAATAAAAATAGTCTTTGAGATTATTTTTGCAAATACATATTAAGAAGAAGAGGTTTGTTAAAAGTAAAAAAAGATGGTGTGTAGGTGGTGAAAGTGTGAAAGAGCGCGATAAACAAAATTCATTAAACTCTAATTTCAGAATTTCACCAAATCTTATTGGACCCACCTTTCCTCCTGTTCCAACGGGATTTACTGGTATTGGAATTACTGGTCCAACCGGTCCGCAAGGCCCGACTGGCCCACAAGGACCAAGGGGATTCCAAGGTCCGATGGGGGAGATGGGCCCGACAGGACCTCAAGGTGTGCAAGGGATACAAGGACCGGTTGGACCAATAGGTGCAACGGGACCAGAAGGACAGCAGGGGCCACAAGGATTAAGAGGGCCACAAGGAGAAACTGGAGCGACAGGACCTCAAGGTGTGCAAGGGTTACAAGGCCCGATTGGTCCAACCGGAGCGACTGGGGCACAAGGTATACAAGGGATACAGGGATTACAGGGGCCAATTGGAGCGACGGGACCTGAGGGATCTCAAGGAATTCAAGGAGTGCAAGGAGTACAAGGAGCAACCGGTCCACAAGGAATACAAGGAGCACAAGGGATACAAGGACCACAAGGACCACAAGGACCGAGTGGAAATACAGGAGCAACCGGAGCGACTGGTCAGGGAATAACAGGTCCAACTGGAATAACTGGACCATCTGGAGGACCTCCTGGTCCGACAGGGCCAACTGGTGCGACAGGTCCGGGTGGCGGACCGAGTGGAAGTACAGGTGCGACTGGAGCAACGGGAAGTACTGGGGCTACAGGAAGTACAGGGGTAACAGGAGCAACGGGAAGTACAGGTCCGACTGGAAGCACGGGAGCACAGGGCTTGCAAGGAATACAAGGTATTCAAGGGCCAATTGGGCCAACAGGTCCAGAAGGTCCGCAAGGAATTCAAGGTATTCCTGGTCCGACAGGAATAACTGGTGAACAAGGAATTCAAGGAGTTCAAGGTATTCAAGGGATAACGGGAGCAACAGGAGATCAAGGTCCGCAAGGGATACAGGGGGCTATAGGGCCTCAAGGGGAAACAGGGGCCACAGGAGATCAAGGTCCACAAGGAATACAAGGAGTACCAGGGCCATCAGGAGCAACAGGTCTACAGGGAGTTCAAGGGATACAAGGTCCGATGGGTGAGATAGGACCAACAGGTCCAGAAGGCCCAGAGGGACTTCAGGGCCCGCAAGGAATACAAGGTGTGCCAGGGCCAGTTGGAGCGACGGGTCCAGAGGGGATACAGGGGATACAAGGCATTCAAGGACCGGTAGGAGCAACAGGCTCACAAGGTCCCCAAGGAATTCAGGGAATTCAAGGTGTGCAAGGGATAACGGGAGCAACAGGAGTACAAGGAGCAACTGGAATTCAAGGTATACAAGGGGAAATAGGAGCAACGGGTCCAGAGGGTCCCCAAGGAGTGCAAGGTGCTCAAGGGGCGATTGGTCCAACAGGTCCAATGGGCGCACAAGGAGTGCAAGGAATACAAGGGATTCAAGGCCCAACAGGTGCACAAGGAGTGCAAGGTGCTCAAGGAATACAAGGAATTCAAGGTCCGACGGGTGCAACAGGAGATACGGGAGCAACTGGGGTGACAGGGGAAGGCACTACAGGCCCAACAGGAGTAACTGGTCCGACAGGGGTAACAGGCCCATCTGGAGGACCAGCAGGACCGACCGGCCCAACGGGGCCATCAGGTCCGGCGGGAGTGACTGGTCCATCGGGTGGACCACCTGGCCCGACAGGAGCAACTGGTTCGACAGGAGTAACAGGGGATACTGGGGCGACAGGCTCAACTGGAGTGACAGGAGCGACAGGAGAAACGGGAGCAACCGGAGTGACGGGTTTGCAAGGTCCACAAGGAATCCAAGGTGTGCAGGGAGAGATAGGTCCGACGGGTCCCCAAGGTGTTCAAGGTCCCCAAGGAATTCAAGGAGTAACGGGGGCCACTGGAGATCAAGGTCCGCAAGGGATTCAAGGCCCACAAGGCGACATAGGTCCAACAGGCCCACAAGGAATTCAAGGCCCACAAGGTTCTCAAGGAATCCAAGGAGCGACAGGGGTAACAGGAGCACAAGGCCCACAGGGAATCCAAGGTCCGCGAGGTGACATAGGTCCGACTGGGCCACAAGGTCCAACTGGAATCCAAGGGATACAAGGAGAGATAGGTCCAACAGGTCCAGAAGGCCCAGAGGGACTTCAGGGCCCGCAAGGAATACAAGGTGTGCCAGGGCCAGTTGGAGCAACGGGTCCAGAGGGTCCTCAAGGAATACAAGGCATTCAAGGACCGGTAGGAGCAACAGGCCCACAAGGTCCACAAGGAATACAGGGAATACAAGGTGTGCAAGGGATAACGGGAGCAACAGGAGCACAAGGAGCAACTGGAATTCAAGGTATACAAGGGGAAATAGGAGCAACAGGTCCAGAGGGGCCCCAAGGAGTGCAAGGTATACAAGGGGCGATTGGTCCAACAGGTCCGATGGGCGCACAAGGAGTGCAAGGTATACAAGGGATTCAAGGAGCAACAGGGGCACAAGGAGTGCAAGGACCACAAGGGATTCAAGGTATACAAGGTCCGACGGGAGCAACAGGAGAAACGGGAGCAACCGGAGCGACGGGAGAAGGATCGACCGGTCCAACAGGAGTAACCGGTCCAACAGGGGTGACAGGCCCGTCAGGAGGACCAGCAGGACCGACCGGCCCAACGGGGCCATCAGGTCCGGCAGGAGTGACAGGTCCATCAGGTGGACCACCTGGTCCGACAGGAGCAACAGGTGCGACAGGAGTAACAGGAGATACCGGGGCGACAGGCTCAACTGGAGTGACAGGAGCGACAGGAGAAACGGGAGCAACCGGAGTGACGGGTTTACAGGGTCCGCAAGGAATCCAAGGTGTGCAAGGAGAGATAGGTCCAACCGGTCCACAGGGTATTCAAGGTCTGCAAGGAATCCAAGGAGTAACGGGGGCAACAGGAGCACAAGGTCCACAAGGAATTCAAGGCCCACAAGGCGACATAGGTCCAACCGGCCCCCAAGGAATTCAAGGTCCACAAGGTCCGCAAGGAATCCAAGGAGCGACGGGGGCAACAGGAGCACAAGGCCCACAAGGAATCCAAGGTCCGCAAGGTGACATAGGTCCGACCGGACCACAAGGCCCCCAAGGAATTCAAGGCCCGCAAGGAATTCAAGGTCCAACGGGGGCTACAGGAGCAACCGGAGCGACAGGTCCCCAAGGAATTCAAGGCCCCCAAGGAATTAATGGGCATGGGGAACCAAACAACCGGAGCGACAGGTCCCCAAGGAATTCAAGGCCCCCAAGGAATTCAAGGCCCGCAAGGAATCCAAGGTTCAACGGGAGCAACAGGAGCAACCGGAGCGACAGGTCCCCAAGGAGCCCGCAAGGAATCCAAGGTCCAACGGGGGCTACAGGAGCAACCGGTTCACAAGGTCCAACTGGAGATACAGGTCCAACCGGAGCTGGAGCCACTGGAGCGACCGGGGCGACTGGAGTTAGTACAACTGCAACGTACTCATTTGCAAATAATACATCAGGAACCGCTATTTCCGTTTTATTAGGTGGTACGAATGTGCCATTACCGAACAATCAAAATATTGGCCCAGGAATTACCGTCAGTGGAGGAAACACCGTATTTACAGTTGCGAATGCAGGGAACTATTATATAGCGTATACAATTAATTTAACGGCAGGATTAGTTGTAAGTTCTCGTATAACTGTAAATGGCAGTCCGCTTGCGGGAACGATAAACGCCCCGACAGTGGCTACTGGCTCATTTAGCGCAACAATAATTGCTAACTTGCCTGCTGGAGCTGCTGTTAGCTTACAATTATTTGGAGTAGTTGCAGTAGCTACATTATCTACGGCAACGCCAGGAGCGACTCTTACGATTATTAGATTAAGTTAATAAGAAGAAAACCTTGGGGCTTTTATGCTTCAAGGTTTTTTATCTCCTTATTTGTATGTAGTCTCATTGATTAGGAAAGTTTTACTTTATTCACATGAGCAAAAACATCGCAGTTCGAAAATATATTATAATAGAATGAAAAGAGAGAAATTTGGCAGAAAGGGAGGGTGGCGATGCAGGAGATGGTTACAGATTTTTTTGGACGCCCACTTCAAGATTTGCGCATATCTGTCATTGATCGTTGCAATTTTAGATGTACATATTGTATGCCAGCGGAAGTTTTTGGGCCAGATTATGCTTTTTTGAAAGATGAGTTTTTACTAACGTTTGATGAAATTGAGCGTTTAGCAAAACTATTTGTTAGTATCGGTGTACGAAAAATTAGACTTACTGGTGGCGAGCCACTACTTCGTAAAGATTTAACAAAGCTTATTGCACGTCTCGTGAAAATTGATGGATTAGTAGATATAGGGTTAACGACAAATGCGATTCATTTAACGAAACAAGCAAAAGCATTAAAAGAAGCTGGATTACATAGAGTAAATGTTAGTTTGGATGCAATAGATGACGATGTATTTAAGGATATTAATGGCCGGAATATCAATACGAAACCTGTTATAAAGGGAATTATGGCTGCAAAAGAGGCCGGTCTTGACGTAAAGGTAAACATGGTTGTGAAAAAAGGGATGAACGCTCATCAAGTACTTCCGATGGCTACATATTTTAAAGAGCAAGGAATCACGCTTAGGTTTATTGAGTTTATGGATGTTGGTAGTACAAATGGATGGAACTTTGATCAAGTTGTTACAAAGCAGGAGTTAATTGAGATGATTCATAGCGTGTATCCACTTGAGCCAGCTGAAGCACATTATTTCGGTGAAGTTGCGAAGCGATATCGTTACGTTGGAACAAACGTCGAAGTCGGTTTTATTACTTCTGTTTCTGAGTCTTTTTGTTCCTCTTGTACGAGGGCGAGAATTTCGGCAGATGGAAAGTTTTATACTTGCTTATTTGCGACAGAAGGATTGGATGTAAGGAAACTTCTTAGAGGAAATCTTTCGGATGATGAGTTAATAAGCGTTATACAAGATGTATGGATGAATAGAAAAGATAGGTATTCGGATGAACGGACAGAAGAAAGTGCGAAGAATCGTCCGAAAATTGAAATGTCTTATATAGGAGGATAAGAAAGGGGGATATCGTATGCAGGAGCGATATTCGAGACAAATATTATTTTCTGGTGTTGGAGAAGAAGGACAGAGAAAAATTAGAGAGAAGCATGTGCTTATTATTGGTGCTGGTGCTCTCGGTGCAGCGAATGCAGAAGCGATTGTTAGAGCAGGGGTTGGAAAAATAACAATTGCTGATCGTGATTATGTAGAATGGAGCAATTTACAAAGACAACAATTATATACAGAAGAAGACGCAAAGCAGTATAAACCGAAGGCGGTAGCAGCGGCAGAGCATTTAAAAGCGATTAATTCTGAGGTGGAAATAAATCCGGTTGTAACTGATGTAACAGTGCAAGAAATGGAAGAGCTAGTGAATGGTGTAGATTTAATATTAGATGCGACAGATAATTTTGAAACGCGACTTCTTATTAATGATATTTCACAAAAGTATAATATTCCGTGGATATATGGTGGTTGTGTCGGAAGTTACGGGGTAACGTATACAATTTTACCAGGAAAAACACCGTGTTTTCGCTGTTTAATGGAGCATCCGGCGAGCGGGGCAACATGTGATACGGCTGGCATTATACAGCCGGCAGTACAATTAGTAGTTGCGCATCAAATAACGGAAGCGCTGAAAATATTAGTAGAAGACTTTGGGGCACTTCGTGAAACCATGCTATCGTTTGATCTTTGGAATAATCAACAGATGGCATTTAAAGTGAATAGGCAGAAAAAAGAAACATGTTTATCTTGCGGAAGATTACGTACATATCCGAGTTTAACATTTGAAGCACAAACGAAAACAGAAGTGTTATGTGGCCGAAATACAGTACAAATCCGTCCAGGTGTGCGGAATGAATTTAAATTAGAAGAAATTAAAAAGCGCTTACAAAGAAGTGTGGATGTAAAAGCTACTCCGTATTTATTATCATTTCCGGTAGAGGAATTTCGTTTTGTTTTATTTACAGATGGCAGGGCGTTTATTCATGGGACGAATGATATAAATGTAGCAAAACGTTTATATGCAAGATATATAGGTTGAACCTAAAGGGAAACCCTTTAGATTCAACAGAGAGAGGATTAAGACTTTCTCGCATAATCTCCACTTTTTCCACCTGTTTTTTCAAGTAAGTACGTTTCGCCAATAATCATACCTTTATCAACAGCTTTACACATATCGTACACGGTAAGAGCGGTAGCGGAAGCAGCTGTTAAAGCTTCCATTTCAACACCGGTGCTACCTTCTGTTTTAACTTTTACTTCAATAAGTAATCGGTATTGTTCTTCGGATTGTTTCCAATCGAAAGAAACGTCAACACCTTTTAATAATAAAGGATGGCACATTGGGATAATATCAGAAGTACGTTTCGCAGCCATAATACCTGCGATTTGTGCAACTGCTAATACGTCACCTTTCCCGATTTCATTGTGAGAGATTTTATCGTAAATTTCTTTTGTAACGACAATGCTAGAGCACGCAATTGCTGTTCGAACGGTTGCTTTTTTGTCGCTTATATCAACCATTTTCGCGCGCCCTTGGTCATTAAAATGTGTGAATAAAGACATGGAATTCCTCCTTGAAGTAATTTCTATTTAATATATAAAGTTTAATCGAGATAAAAAAATTTGCAAATATGGGGTGAGAAATGATGGTAGAAAAACGAAATCCGATTCAAGTTGCCGAGGCAGTAGAGAGGGTAATGGAATATGCGAAGAATGGTGAAGTAGAAGAAGTTTCTATTACGGAAAGTTACGGGAGAATTCTTGGAGAGGATGTTGTCTCTGATCATGACGTTCCTCATTTTGATCGTTCTCCTTACGATGGTTTCGCAATTCGAGCAGAAGATACGAAAGAAGCAAATCAAGAGAATTCAGTTGAATTTGAAGTAATAGGAGAAATTGGGGCGGGATCTGTTTTTTTAGATGAAGTAGGGCCTTTTAAAGCGGTTCGTATTATGACAGGGGCAGCTATTCCAGCGGATTGTAATGCAGTTGTAATGCTAGAGTTGACGGAAGACTTTGAGAAGAACGGAAAAACATATATGAAGCTAAAGCGTCCTTTTCATAGTGGTGACAATGTGTCATTTAAAGGAGAAGATATAAAGCAAAATCAAGTTCTCGTTAAGAAAGGTGCTGTAATCAATCCAGGTGTTGCCGCCTTATTAGCGACGTTTGGATATAGTACTGTGAAGGTTGTAAAACAGCCCGTTGTTGGGATTGTCACGACAGGAAGTGAATTGCTAGAAGTACATGAGTCGTTACAGCCGGGGAAAATTAGAAATAGTAACTCTTATATGATTGCTGCTCAAATTATGAAAGCCGGAGGGAAAGTCCGGTATTATGGCCAACTTGCCGACGAGTTAGATGCATGTTTTACAGCTGTTCAATCGGCGATGAATGAGGTTGACATTTTAATTACAACAGGCGGTGTGTCGGTAGGAGATTATGACTACTTGCCAGCTATTTATGAAAGGTTACAGGCGCATGTACTTTTTAATAAAATAGCGATGAGACCAGGAAGTGTTACGACAGTAGCTGAAGTTGATGGAAAGTTACTTTTCGGTTTATCAGGGAATCCATCAGCTTGCTACGTAGGCTTTGAGTTATTTGTGCATCCAGTTATAAAAACATATTTATATGAGAAGGAGCCTCACGTATATAGAGCTGATGCTATTTTACAAAAAGATTTTCCAAAGCCAAATCCGTTTACTCGTTTTGTAAGAGCAAAGGTAATAATCGTGGACGGAGCATTACAAGCGATGCCGGTCGGTTTAGATAAATCGAGTGCTGTATCTTCACTTGCGGATGCAAATGCTTTTATTGTGTTGCCTGGAGGAACGAGAGGATTTGAGGCAGGGATGAAAGTGTCTGTGTTATTGCTAGAGCACGCTGAGGGAAGTGATTGGCCATGGGCAAAGCCCCTTCAATCTTACAAATAGTAGGATATCAAAATAGCGGGAAAACAATACTTGTAGAGAAAATTGTGCATGCATTAGCTGAACGGAAAATGAAAGTTGCTACAATTAAACATCACGGGCATGGAGGATTTCCAGAAGTAGCGCAAAAAGATAGTGAAAGGCATAGAAAGGCCGGTGCTGTCGTAAGTAGTGTAGAAGGCGCTGGATTACTTTCATTGTCGTCATTAAGAGAGGAATGGTCCTTGCAAGAAATTATCCGCTTATACGAGTTTTTTGAAGTGGATACAATTTTAATTGAGGGCTATAAAAAAGAGAGCTATCCGAAAGTGGTGTTACTTCGTTCTGAAGAAGACGTTGAACTTTTACATAAAGTAGAGAATATAGTAGCTGTTATTACGTGGTATGATGCTCCTGCAAACTTACGAGAAAAATATAAAGTATTTCATATAACAGAAGAAGAATTGTACATAGACTGGTTTTTACATACGGTAAGGAGTGCGAAATGACAAATACGTATTATGAAGTAATTGATACAGAAATCTCAATTGAAGAGGTAGCGAAGAGAGTAATTCGCCGCGAATGCGGTGCTGTTACAACATTTATTGGAACGGTTAGAGAGTTTACGAAAGGGCGTCGTACATTATACTTAGAATATGTCGCTTATAAAACGATGGCAGAAAAGATGCTAGAGAAAATCGGATCAGAAGTGAAAGAGAAATGGCCAGGTACACACGTTGCGATTACGCATCGCATCGGTACACTGCAAATTTCTGATATCGCGGTTGTTGTTGCTGTTTCAACGCCGCATCGTAAAGCGGCTTATGAAGCAAATGAATATATTATGGAACGTATAAAACAAATTGTTCCGATTTGGAAAAAGGAGTTTTGGGAAGATGGAGACTCTTGGATTGGCGATCAATTAGAAAAAACGCCATATCCGGCGGGAGAGCCTGGGAAGGAGCTATAAGTATGATTCGAGTATTGTTATTTGCAAACTTGCAAGAAGAAGCAGGAAGAAGTGAATTACAAATAGAGAAAGAAAATATTACGGTTGCAGAGTTAAAAGATATTGTTGCAACTGAATATAATGTGCCAGTATTGGCACCAATTATGGTTGCGATTAATGAAGAATATGCAAATGAAGATGATACGATTCAATCTGGTGATGTTGTTGCACTAATCCCACCAGTGAGCGGTGGTTAATATTGGATTCATTAAAACGACTTTCCTGAATGGGGAAAGTCGTTTTTTTATGGCAGTTTTGAGAACACTAATGTATAGAACAAGGAGGGCGTTATGAAAAAACTATGTGTAATGCTAACAATGATATGTTCTATCTTTTCCTTGTTGCCAAGTTATTCTTTGGCCAAAGAATCGAATGAACAACTTTTAGAAAGTGCGCTATTAAATCGATATTATTCTGTTATAAGGCAAGCGACAGAAGATCAATATGAATGTGATTCCGTTATAAATATAGAGCGTCTCGGTAAGAAAGATGAGTTCGTTCCTAGATTTGAAGTGACCCTACAATTTCTCACATTTCAAGGTGCACATAACCCGCCCAACGACAAAGTTACACTTACTTTGGAAGACAATTTAGATCACATAAAGATAAAGAAAGTTGAGCGACAAAAAAATGTGTCTAGTGCGATCGCAGAAAAGGTTTGTGCACGGGCGAAGGAAAAAATGAAAGCACATTCTAATGGGGTAGAAAGGTAACTGAAGACATTTCGTAAAGAAAGGTAATGAGCGATGGACATACTTTTAGCGATTTTACCAGCTATATTTTGGGGAAGTATTGTGCTATTTAACGTGAAACTGGGCGGGGGACCGTATAGTCAAACGCTTGGTACAACACTTGGCGCACTTATTTTCTCGATTGTTGTTTATATTTTTATGAAGCCAGTATTAACTCCTACTGTTATTGGAGTTGGAATTGTGTCAGGTTTATTTTGGGCACTTGGTCAGGCGAATCAATTAAAAAGTATTGATTTAATGGGCGTTTCGAGGACGATGCCTATTTCAACAGGACTTCAATTAGTTGCGACGACTTTATTTGGAGTTATCGTATTTCATGAGTGGTCTACGACAATATCAGTTGTCCTTGGTGTTTTGGCTCTCGTTTGTATTATTATCGGTGTTATTTTAACATCACTTCAAAGTGAAGAAGAAAAGAGCACAGAGCAAGCGGGGAATTTTAAAAAGGGCATTATAATTTTATTGATTTCAACAGTCGGTTATTTAGTTTATGTAGTAGTGATTAGACTATTTCATGTAGATGGCTGGTCAGCTTTATTGCCGCAAGCGGTTGGTATGGTGTTAGGGGGGATTTTGCTTACTTTTAAACATCATCCATTTAATAAATATGCAATAAGGAATATTATTCCAGGGTTAATTTGGGCAGCTGGAAATATGTTTTTATTCATTTCTCAGCCGCGTGTCGGAGTGGCAACAAGTTTTTCTCTATCACAAATGGGAATTATTATTTCAACGCTTGGCGGGATTCTTATATTAGGTGAAAGAAAAACGAAACGCCAATTAACGGGGATTGTTGTTGGTATCGTTTTTATTATTGCAGCCGGAATTATGTTAGGTATTGCGAAAAGTTAAAGGAGGTATTGGAATGTATAGTGATTTAGCAGGGAAGGTTGTTGTTATTACAGGATCAGCAACTGGTCTTGGAAGAGCGATGGGAGTAAGGTTTGCTGCGGAGAAGGCGAAAGTAGTGATTAACTATCGCTCACGGGAGTCAGAAGCGCATGATGTATTAGAAGAAATTAAAAAAGTAGGCGGAGAAGCAATTGCTGTAAAAGGTGATGTCACGAGTGAATCGGATGTTGTGAATCTCATTCAATCTGCTGTAAAAGAGTTTGGTACGCTTGACGTTATGATTAATAATGCAGGGATAGAAAACGCGGTACCATCGCATGAAATGCCGCTTGAAGATTGGAATAAAGTAATCAATACGAATTTAACAGGAGCTTTTTTAGGAAGTCGAGAAGCGATTAAATATTTTGTGGAACACGATATTAAAGGATCTGTCATTAATATGTCTAGTGTTCATGAGAAAATTCCATGGCCATTATTTGTGCACTATGCAGCGAGTAAGGGCGGTATTAAACTTATGACAGAAACGTTAGCGCTGGAATATGCGCCAAAAGGTATTCGAGTAAATAATATTGGGCCAGGTGCAATAAATACGCCAATTAATGCCGAAAAGTTTGCTGATCCTAAAAAACGTGCTGACGTAGAAAGTATGATACCGATGGGCTACATTGGAAAACCAGAAGAAATCGCAGCAGTAGCAACTTGGCTAGCTTCATCAGAGGCGAGTTATGTAACTGGTATTACGCTATTTGCAGATGGTGGAATGACGTTATATCCATCGTTTCAAGCTGGGCGTGGGTAATAAAAAGGACAAAGAGTTTAATCTCTTTGTCCTTTTTTTGGCAAAAAAAAATAGCGGCCAGCTATTTTAAATTTAATGATTAATTGTTTCTTGAAGAAATTCTGTCGCTTGATGTTCAGAAACGTTTTGCACGAGCGCAACTTCGCTAATCATCATTTTACGTGCATTATCTAACATTTGTTTTTCGCTCGCATTTAAAGCTCTTTCTTTATTACGGCGAAGTAAGTCTCGAACAACTTCTGCACTATCTTGCAGATTGCCGTTTTTCATTTTTTCCATATTCATTGTATATCTTTGTTTCCAGGAAAGTGATGTATCTGATTCCCCGTTTTGAAATTCAAGAAGTATATCATCTAACGTACATTTATCTACGATATAACGAATACCTGATTTTTGTAATTGATCCATAGGAAGCATTACTTGCATATCTTTACTAATGATACGTATTACACAATATTGACGGGTAGTCCCTAATATTTCTTTCTCTTCAATGGCTTCGATGACTCCTGCGCCGTTCATTGGATAAACGATTTTATCACCAATTTGAAACAAATCATCCACCTCCATATGTGGTAACCATCTTTAATGATAGCACGAGTGTGTAAAAATGTCAAATTTTATATAATACCATAATATTAATGTTCTAGTCAATAAGTAAAAACTCTTTTTTATTTGTATTTTTTTTGCGCTTACTTATTGATGATTTTTTAGAAAAATAGTACATGTGAAGAAAGAAGGCATATCCACTTATTTTTAAGCATAAAATGTAAAATCGCTAATACAATATACCTAAATCCGTTCTTTGCAAAGGAGGGAGAGAAGGTGGGGCGCACAATAAAAATTGATATTACAAATAAAGTGGTAGCTAAATTTAGAACAGATTATTTGGAATTATATACGAGTAAATTTATGATAGGTAAGTTTTATGTCTATACTGAAGGTAAACAATATGTGTTAGAAGACGGATATATATATGAAAACGGAAAATTTTATCGCATCATAGATACGCACCGTGGCAATAATCAAGCGGCGGAGGGCTGCGATCTAGGATGGTGTTAACATGATTCGTGTAAAAGTGTTTGATGAAAGTCACGAAAAAGACTTAGAAGACGCTGTAAATGTTTTTTTGAAAAAGATTGATGATAGTAACTTTGTAGATATTAAGTATCAAGTCGGTGTTTCCATTAACGATGACGAAAACCAAATTTATTGTTTTTCAGCAATGATCGTTTATAAAGCATAAAAAAGAGCTGGGTGAGCCAGCTCTTTTTTATGTTTTATGTTGGGACAACATGTGTCGGTAATACGCTCATAATAGATTGGGTTGTGCCTAATTTCGTTGTCGTTAAAAGTGGCTCCCCTGTTTCATGATTTTGGGCATCTTTACACATACCAAGGTGATAACGATCACCTAAAAATGGATCAATATAAAAACCGTTTTTGAATACTTTATCATTCGGATGTTTTTCATGGTGAATGTCAGAGCAGTTAATGCAATAGAACATAGCCTTTCATCTCCTTTTTATTTTTGTTTGAAAAAGTGAGTCGGTAGTCATTTCGCTCCTAAGGAAATGTTGAGGAGAAGAGAAATAACTACCTACTCAAATGGTGGGCATATTCCTTCTGATTTTTTATATCTTGCGTAGTGTCCCTGAGGGAAGGAGGAGAGACGAAATACGCATGATATACGTAAGGCGCTTCTTTCAAGATGAATGATGGAGTTTCATGTTGAGAGAATTTTTTATTTTTTGTTGCCTTTGTGAGTATATTATGAAGAAATGCTCAGAGGGTGTTTGTCCTGTTGAAAAAATGTTGAGAATTTCTCAACAGTAAAAGAATTAGCGTTGACATGAAACTAAAAGGTGTTATATTATCTGAATACAACCAAAAGGTGTTATATTTGAGTGCCGAATAAAGGAGAATGAAAATGGAACAACATACATTAAATGATATTAAACAAACGATCGTTTTTAACGCGTCTATTCAAAAAGTATGGAATGTAGTATCAACTGCAGAAGGAATTTCATCATGGTTTATGCCAAATGATTTTAAATTAGAGGTGGGACATGAATTTCATGTGCAATCACCGTTTGGACCATCACCATGTAAAGTGTTAGAAATTGATGAACCAAACCACCTATCTTTCTCATGGGATACAGATGGCTGGGTCGTTTCATTTAATTTGAAAGACTTAGGAGATAACAAAACAGAATTTACGTTAATTCACGGCGGCTGGAAACATCCTGATGAAATTCTTCCGAAAGCGAATGCGAAGAGCTCTATTATTCGCGATAGAATGAGCGGAGGCTGGGTAGCGATTGTAAATGAAAAACTGAAAAAGGTTGTCGAAGGCTAAATGTCATCATCAGCAGCGAAATATGATGTATTTCAAGCAATTGCTGATCCAACCCGCCGAGAAGTAATACGGTTATTAAGTGATAAAGAGTTACCGATTTCCAAAATAACGGATCATTTTCCGATGAGTCGTACTGCGGTT
Source organism: Bacillus sp. SH7-1 (assembly GCF_008042405.1). Classification (NCBI taxonomy): domain Bacteria; kingdom Bacillati; phylum Bacillota; class Bacilli; order Caryophanales; family Bacillaceae; genus Bacillus; species Bacillus sp. SH7-1. The sequence goes on along the minus strand of NZ_QNUD01000046.1, from coordinate 21,867 downwards.
GTAAAGCACCTTCATATTCTTTCAGAAGCGAATTTAGTAAGCGGAAGAAAAAGCGGAAGAGAGAAGATATATCGCTTGCATCCAGAACCATTAGAGGAATTACAACAGTGGCTCTCGTATTATGAACGTTTTTGGGATAATAAATTATCCATGCTGAAACATATTGTGGAGAATGAATAATAAAAGAGGATGACCAAAATGGTCATCCTCTTTATTATTGCTCACTTGTTTGTGTAGCTGGCTTTAATAAAAGCCAAGCGATAATTAATGTACATACTGCTAATACGAAAGTGCTCATATAAATGACGTGTACGCTTGATGCTAATGCGGATTGCGATTCGGTTACTACGTTTGCTGTAGCTCCGCCGTGTCCGCCAGATACAAGATCAAGGTTTTTAATACCACGTGCGTGAATCATCGTATTGAAAATTGTACCGAATATTGCAGCACCTAACGTTTGACTAAATGTATTAATAAATGTGTTTAAACCAACGGCTGTTCCGCGTGTATGAGCTGGTACGGCGGCTTGAATTGTTACCATGTAAATCGGTGTCACAAGCCCCATTCCTAAGCCGAATAATCCGACTGCTACATAAATAAGGAACGATGGTGAATTTGTTGATAGTGTAAATAATAAGAACGTAGCGACTGATAAAATGCTAGCTCCAAGTAAAATGATTTGTTTCGTTTTTAATTTGCCTACTAAGTTACCAGAGAAAATAGCACCAAATGTCCACATAACCGGGATTGGCATTAAAATAAGTCCGGCTTCTGTCGCATTTTTTCCTAATACACCTTGGCTCCAAATTGGAAGGTACATTGTAATACTAATAATCATTGCGCCAGCAATAAGCGTTAATATGTTTATCGTAGATAATGTACGGTTAGAGAAAAGTGATAGCGGAATTAATGGTTCCGGAGATTTTTTCTCGATGAATAAGAAAATAATGAATGAAACGACGGCGAAGATTAATAGGCCGATAATTGTTATGTCTCCCCAGTTTTGCTTGCTGCTACCTGTTAATAATGCATATAGTAGAGCGATTGTACTCAGTGAGAAGACTGTTGCACCAAGATAGTCGATATGGTGTTTAGCGGGCTTAATAGATTCTTTGTAGTAAATGACAATCATTAAGCAAGCGATAATTCCGAATGGAACGTTTAAGAAGAAAATATAACGCCATGAAAGAGAATCCACTAAAAATCCGCCTACTAACGGTCCGATAACACCAGATACACCCCAAACGGCACTCATCCAGCCTTGTGCTTTCGCGCGGTCTTTCGCTTCGCTATATAGGTCTCCAATAATCGTCATTGTGATTGGCATAACAGCACCAGCACCGATACCTTGAAGAGCGCGGAAGAAAATTAATTGTTCCATCGATGTAACGACTCCGCAAAGTGCAGAACCGACTAAAAAGATTGTAGCCCCGATTAGTAAAACTTTTTTACGACCGAATAAATCAGCGAGCTTTCCGTATATTGGAGTCGAAACAGCTGTTGCAAGCATATAAATTGCATATACCCAACTAACAAGTTCGACGCCTGACAAATCACTCGTTATACGAGGGATTGCTGTACTAACAATCGTTCCTTCTACCGCAGAAAGAAACGTCATTAGCATTAAAGACATCATGACTTTTTTTCTCATATGTTTTCCCCTTACCCTTTTTCAAATATTCAACAATATAAAATATAAAGGTACTAAGGTATATAAAGCAATAAAAAAGCACTAGGAATTTAAGGAGAATGAGCATTTGTCGGTGAGTCGATATATGTTGTTGTGGAATCGCTGATATACCTATAAAAAAAGAAACAGGAATCCCTGTTTCTTTTTTTAATACTGCATTTTCGCGTTTTCTCCAGCTGTTGTTCCGGCAATTCTTCCAGTAACGAGAGCAGATGTAATATTATAGCCACCAGTATAACCGTGAATATCAAGAACTTCCCCGCAGAAGTATAGGCCATTCGTAAATTTAGAAGACATTTCTTTCGGGTTAATTTCTTTAACGGATACACCGCCACCAGTAACGAATGCTTTTTCAATTGACTGCGTACCATTTACATTCACAGTAAATTCTTTAAAGTCTTTCACAAGTGCACGAATCTTTTCGTGGGAAACTTGTCCAGCTTGTTCGCTACCGTCAATTTCATTTTTTTCTAATAAGAATAGGAAGTAACGCTCAGGAACATAACCTTTTAACACGTTTTTAATTCCCTTTTTCGGATCTTCCTTCATTTGTTTCAGCATGCGCTGGAATAGTTGTTCGCTATTTTCTTCTGGCAATGCATCGATGCTCATTTGCACTGTATTCGTTTTGAACTTTTTCAGTGCTTTCACAACGAATTGACTACAGCGAAGGGCAGCAGGACCAGATAACCCGAAATGAGTGAAGAGCATGTCCATTTTGTGAGAAATGATAGCTTTTCCTTTTGGGTTTAATACACTTAAGTTTACGTCTCGTAAAGCGAGTCCTTGCAATGAACGGTCTCGAATAAATGGTTCGTTTGAAAGGATTGGTACTTCTGTTGGGAATAATTCTGTAATCGTATGACCACCTTTTTCAGCCCAAGCATATCCGTCTCCAGTAGAACCAGTTTGAGGAACTGATTTTCCGCCAACAGCGATAACGACGTGATTTGTTTCTAACACTTCGCCAGTCTTTAGTACAACTGCTTTCGTTTGACCGTTCTCATATTCAATTGTTTCAACGGGTGTATTCGTACGGATTTTTACACCTAAGTCTTTTAATCGTGTTAAAAGTGCGTCTACTACCGATTGCGCTTTATTTGAAACAGGGAACATGCGGCCATGATCCTCTTCTTTCAGTTTTACACCGAGCTTTTCGAAGAATGTAATAATATCTTCATTATTAAAAATAGAAAAAGCGCTGTATAAGAAGCGGCCATTTCCTGGTATATGTTTAACGATCTCATCAAGTGGTAGACGGTTTGTTACGTTACAACGACCACCACCAGAAATCGCAAGTTTACGCCCTAGTTTATTTCCTTTATCAAGAAGTAAGACGCTTGCGCCTTCTTCTGCAGCACCGATTGCAGCCATTAGCCCAGAAGGCCCGCCGCCGATGACAATAACATCATAATGCATAATATATCGACCTCATTTTCTACATTTCCTGCCTAAAAGAATAGCATGTTTTCCCTTAAAAGAAAAATAGAGTGAAGTACTGCTTAAGGAGAGAATTGTGGTACAATACAAAAGTTAGAGTTCAGCACTATCCTGCTATTTGTGGGCCATAAGACTAAAACCTTAAGAGTTAGGGGAAGTCTAATAGCTCTCGAATGCTCGAATAGTTCAATTAATTATAGTTTCACTTTATGTAGATGTAGGAGGATTTTTGTATGTCCGATTCGAAATTTCTGCGCGGAACGCTCATCGTTACGCTAGGGACATTTTTAGTGAAGTTCTTAGGCATGATTTACGTCTTTCCGTTTCATGCATTAGTAGGGACAGAAGGCGGAACGCTCTATACATATGGATACATTCCATATACGATCTTTTTAAGTATTGCAACGGCAGGGGTGCCGCTTGCTGTTTCAAAATTCGTTTCCAAATATAATGCGCTTGGTGATTATAAAACGAGCCGGAGAATGTTCCGCTCGGGAATGGTTATGATGATAGTAACAGGAGTCCTTTCATTCCTAGTACTGTACATGACGGCGCCGTTGTTTGCAGAAGCAATGCTTGGTAAACAAAGTGTACACAGTAATATAGGAGAAGTTACGACGATTATTCGTCTTGTAAGTTTTGCGCTTATTGTTGTACCGGCAGCGAGTTTAATTCGTGGTTATTTCCAAGGTCACCAATCGATGGGACCGACTACTGTTTCGCAAATTATTGAACAAATTATTCGTATCGTCTTTTTATTAGCCGGTAGTTTTATCGTTATTAAAGTACTTGGCGGTACAGTTGCAACAGCAGTTGGAGTAGCGACATTTGCTGCGTTCGTTTCAGCGGTTGGAGCACTCGGCGTATTAATTTGGTACTGGTTAAAACGTAAAAAACATTTGGATCAATATTTAATTGAACAAACTGCACCAGAATCGACAGTGAGCACTGTTCAATTGTTTAAAGAATTGTTTGCGTACGCGATTCCTTACGTTGTAATTGGATTAACAATTCCTTTATATCAACAAATTGATACATTAACATTTAACTCAATTATGCAGGCGATTGGTCAAGGAGATATTGCAGAACGAGCGCTTGGTATTTTCACAATGTGGACGCATAAATTAATTATGATTCCTGTATCACTTGCAACAGCGTTTAGTTTAACGCTTGTACCAGCGATTACAAAATCATTTACTGAAAAGCAATATCGTTATTTAAAATTACAAATTACACAAACATTTCAGGCAAATATGTTCTTAACATTGCCAGCAGTTGTCGGTATTTCAACACTTGCCTATCCGATTTATACAGCGTTCTATGACTCAGATCCATTAGGTGGACAAGTATTAATGTGGTATGCACCAGTTGCGTTGTTATTCGCTTTATTTACAGTAACAGCGGCAATTCTGCAAGGTATTAACCAGCAAAAGCATGCGATTATTGCGCTTATAATGGGTGTTATTTTGAAATTTGTATGTAACGTAATCTTTATTCGTTATTTTGGTACAGTCGGAGCGATTTTAGCTACTGCAGTTGGCTTCTTAGCTTCCGTATGGTATACGAATCGACAAATCAAAAAACATGCACACTATTCATTCGGTGTTGTATATAAGAGAACTTTCCAAATTGCAGTATTAACACTTGTAATGGTCGTTGCTGTAAAACTATCACAGTGGATTCTATCCTTCATGATTTCGCCTGATGGCCGAATGGGTGCTCTCATTACAGTTGTGGTTTGTGCGGGTATTGGTGGTCTTGTTTACGGATTATTAGCAATTCGCACAGGAGTACTTGAAAGAGTATTTGGCGGAGAAGCGTTAGAAAAAATTCAACGTAAACTTGGCAATAGATTCAAAATAAAGTTGAAATCAAAAGGGGCGTAATTACGTCCCCTTTTCTATGATAAATAAAGAAGGTGAAAAACGTGAGATTAGATAAATTATTAGCGAATATGGGATATGGAAGTAGAAAAGAAGTAAAGAAATTATTGAAAGACGGCGTTGTGAAAATTGATGGAACGCCAGTGAAAGATGCAAAGGTTCATGTAAATGTAGAAGAACAAGAGGTTATGATTCACGGTGAAGTTGTGGAATATAAAGAGTTTGTTTACTTAATGATGCATAAACCACAGGGCGTTATTTCAGCGACAGAAGATGATAATCATGAAACGGTAATAGATCTATTAGAGTTAGAAGATGCAATCTTTGATCCGTTCCCAGTTGGACGACTTGATATTGATACGGAAGGTTTCTTATTGATAACAAATGACGGGAAGTTATCGCATCAATTGTTATCTCCGAAAAAGCATGTGCCGAAAAAATATTATGCACACGTTGCAGGAGTAGTAACTGAAGAGGATGTAAAAGAGTTTGCTAAAGGTGTTATTTTAGATGATGGCTATGAAACAAAGCCCGGGGCACTTACTATATTAAAAAGCGATGATGTTTCTGAAATCGAGCTTGTCATTACAGAAGGAAAGTTCCATCAAGTGAAGCGTATGTTTGAAGCTGTAGGGAAAAAAGTAGTCTATCTAAAGAGAACAGAGATGGGACCGTTAGTACTAGATGAAGAGCTAGAACTTGGAGAATACCGAGAGCTATCAGATGAAGAAGTAGAGATGTTAAAAACATATCAAGTAGATACTGAGAAATAGTGCTGTTTTAGGCGCAGAAAAGACCCCTTTCTAATGAGTTAGAAAGGGGTATGTATTTATTTACATACAATTATTTTTCGTTATGAGGTCATTCTCACTTTCTTTCCTGTTGTTGTCCACTTACCGCGGCAAGGGCTATACACGAGTTCATTAAACTGCAACACATTTAGATCACGTTGTATCGTTCGCGGTGTGATCCCGAACTCATCTACAAGGTCTTTCGTCGTTACCGTTCCGTTTTCATTGATGTACATATAAATTGATTTAATGCGTGTTAGCATACGAGTAGTTGTAGGTTTCAAGAGAAAACCGCTCCTCTACTAGTTTTTTTGACCCCATTCAGGAAAGAAGGTCGTTACTACCATTGTACTCTACATGATAAAATTCATGCTTTAATCTACTTAAATTTTACAAAAGTTTAACAAATATTCATATAGAAAAATATTGGTAGTTGACATTTTATATATGGTCAGTCAACTAACACATAAAATTCTACGTAAAACGCCAAATTCCTGCAAATTTTTTTGAAAAAACAAAAGAAAAATTAATGAGAAATATCTGAAATATTACAATTGTTCGGTATTTGGTTTTCATATATGGCATAAGAGATTTCGGTTTGTTATGATGAAAGAAACGATATAGTGAAGGATGGATGCGTGATGTCAGCGATTAATTGGACAGAAGAAGTTGCAAAACGAAAAGATGATTTAATTCGTGATACACAACAATTTTTACAAATTAAGAGTGTATGGGAAGAAGAATCGGCGAAAGAAGGCGCACCATTCGGTGAAGGTGTAGAAAAAGCTTTATCTTTCATGTTACATAAAGGAGAAACTGAAGGTTTTGCTTCTAAAAATTTAGAAGGATATGCAGGTCATCTTGAAATGGGACAAGGAGAAGAGTTAGTAGGTATTCTTTGTCACGTTGATGTTGTACCAGAAGGAGATGGCTGGACAACTCCTGCATATAGTGCAGATATTCGTGATGGAAAGATTTTTGCACGTGGTGCAATTGACGATAAAGGCCCAACAATGGCAGCCTATTATGCGATGAAAATTGTGAAAGAATTAGGCTTACCTCTTTCAAAACGTGTTCGTATGATTTTAGGAACAGATGAGGAAAGCAATTGGAAATGTGTAGATCATTACTTTAAAAACGAAGAAATGCCAACAATCGGTTTTGCGCCAGACGCGGACTTTCCAATTATTAATGCAGAAAAAGGAATTTCTGATATACAAGTTGTGCAAAATGGTAGTGAAGAGAAGAAAGGTACATATGAACTTGTTTCATTTGAATCAGGTCGCCGTTTAAATATGGTTCCTGATTTTGCAGAAGCGATTATTACAGGAGAAGATGTAAATGCACTTACAGTAGCATATGAAGAGTATTTACAAACTGCTAAAAAAATAGGTGAAGCAATTGTAGAAGGTAATACAGTAACATTGCAAATTAAAGGGATTTCAGCTCACGGATCTACTCCAGAGAAGGGGGAGAATGCAGGGTTATTACTGGCAAACTTCTTAACGAAAGTGGCTCTTGATGGAAAAGGTGCTTCGTTTGCATCGTTTGCAACAGAAACATTTACAGGAGATATTTTAGGAGAGAAAGCTGGTATTTCTTATAAAGACGATATTAGCGGTCCATTAACAGTGAATGTTGGTCGCCTTTCTTATACGAAAGAAAACGGTGGTAATTTAGGATTAAACGTACGTTACCCAGTTACGACTAACTTTGAAGAAATGATTACGAATTTAAAAGAATATGTTGGTACTCATGGATTTGAAGTGGCGGATTATTCAAACTCTCGTCCGCATCACGTCGATAAAGATCACGTATTAATTCGTACGCTGCAACGTGTATACGAAGAACAAACAGGCGAGAAAGCAGAACTATTAGCAATCGGCGGTGGTACTTACGCTCGTTCCTTAAAAGCTGGTGTTGCATTTGGTCCACTATTCCCTGGAAAGGAAGAACTTGCGCATCAAAAAGATGAGTATATTGAAATTGAAGACTTATTAAAAGCAACAGCAATTTACGCGCAAGCAATTCATGAATTAGCGAAATAATGGATATATAAATAATGACCGCTCTCTATTTTGGAGGGCGGCTTCTTTTTACCTGAATGAGATAAGAAAGAAAAGCAACAATAGAAAGAAGGAGAAGATGTACATGGAGCCGCATTATTTTGTCGCGATTACGTTACCAAATCATATAAAAGAAGTGCTGTCTAACTATAAAGAGGAAATGGAAGAGGCATTACCATTTCGTTCATGGGTACATAAAGAAGACTACCATATTACCCTTTCATTTTTAGGTAGTGCGACAGAGGAACAGTTAGAAGGAATAAAGTATGGATTACAAACACTTACAGAAACAAAGGAACTATCGTTCACGTTACAAGGATTTTCAACGTTCGGTATGGAAGATAGGCCGCGTATTTTTTGGGCAAAGGTAAGCGAGAATCAAAATTTGTTTCTATTACAAAAGCAAGTGCACGCTATTTGTGAAGGGAATGGATTTTCTTTAGAAACGCGCCCGTATCATCCGCATATTACTGTTGCTCGTAAATGGGTAGGAGAAGAAAAGTATGATTTAAAACATATAAAGGAAATGCCTGAAATATCATTTCAAGCGGATACGATTACTTTATACGAATCTCACGTGAAAGAAGCGCCGAAGTATAAAGCGATTGCTGAAATAAAATTACAAAAATAGAATGTATGAAAACGTTTTTTATACAGGTGAATATACTATAGAGAATAATGTGTTACTGTATAGGGCTTCGCTGATAAGAAAAGCCTTATCATTTGCAGCTCGTTTCATTTTAACTTTAAGAATGATGGTGATTTTTTTATGTTGAAAGTAAAACGTCCATTTGATGCCTATTTAGATGAAATGCATAAAATTACAATTTTGCTCCCACATGCGTATGGAACAAGTCGGACATTTCGTTTACAAGAAGGAAGTAACGTGAAAGATTTACCGATTGCTCATACGATTGCGCTTCCGGATGCAACGAAGTATGAGTGCTTTATAGAAGAGCCGCTAGATGTGGGGAAGTATTATACAGTACGAGATGAACGGAATGAAGAAACAGATTTACAAATAGGTGCTGTCATAAGAACAGCGATTTTTGATGAAAAGTATTATTACGAAGGTACAGATTTAGGGGCCGTGTATCAAAAAGAAGCAACTACATTTAAAGTATGGGCTCCAACTGCGAGGCTTGCGAAAGTAAGGATTTATAAAAGTGATAAAGAATATACCGATTATGAAATGTACAGAGGGGGAAATGGGGTATGGGCTCATACGTTACAAGGCGATTTAGCTGGAGCAAATTATACATTTCTTGTTTGTATTAATTTAATATGGAATGAAGCAGTGGACCCTTACGCAAAATCAGTGACTGTAAATGGGAAGTACGGCGTTGTTATCGATTTGGAAAAAACAAATGTAACAAAAAGAGAGCAATTACCACCATTACAAGCAATGACAGATGTCATATTGTATGAACTGCATATTCGTGATGCTACTATTCATCAGGGCAGTGGAGTGAGTAAAAAAGGAACATATAAAGGGCTAATGGAAGAAGGAACAACAGGGCGAAATGGGACATTAACAGGTTTGTCTCATATAAAAGATTTGGGTGTTACACATGTTGAACTATTGCCTTTATATTGTTTCGGTGGTGTAGATGAGGCGAATCCTTCCTCTGCATATAATTGGGGTTACAATCCATTATATTACAATGCGCCTACGGGATTTTATGCTACAAACCCTACTGACCCGTATAACAGGATAATAGAGTGTAAACAGTTGATTGAAACATTTCATGAGCACGGCATTAGGGTGATTATAGATGTTGTATATAATCATGTGTATGAAAGAGAGTTATCATCATTTGAAAAGCTTGTCCCAGGATATTATTTTCGTCATGGTGAAAATGGTATGCCTTCTAATGGGACGGGAGTCGGAAATGATATAGCATCTGAACGGAAAATGATGAGGAAATTCATTGTAGAGTCTATTTTATACTGGCTTACGGAATACAATGTTGATGGATTCCGGTTCGATTTAATGGGGATTTTAGATGTTGATACAATAAATATAATAGAAAAAGAAGTGCGAAACATAAAGAAAGATGCATTGTTATTAGGAGAAGGATGGGATTTACAAACACCACTTCCTTCCGAAGAAAAAGCGACATTAAATAATGCAAAGAAAATGCCGTATATTGCGCAATTTAATGATCAATTTCGTGATGGGATAAAAGGGAGTACCTTTCATATAAATAAACGTGGTTTTGCATTTGGTGGGCATGTAGACTGTCATCATTTGCAGTATATAGCATCAGGAAGCCTTTTAAGTATGAAAGAAACAGGTTTGTTTCTAGAGCCTGTGCAAAGTATTAACTATGTAGAATGTCATGACAATATGACGATGTGGGATAAATTAATGCGCAGTAATGAAGAGTCAGAAGAGATTTTGAAAAAACGTCACCTGCTAGCAACTGCAATGGTGATTCTGTCGCAAGGTATCCCTTTCTTACATGCTGGGCAAGAGTTTTATCGTACGAAGCAAGGAAATGAAAATAGTTATAATGCAAATGATGAAATTAATCAATTAGATTGGGATCGAAAAGAGAAAGAGATAGAGACCGTTAACTATATAAAAGGTTTAATTGCGATTCGTAAAGAGCACGGAGCATTCCGATTTCAAAGCGCAGACCTTATAAAAAAGTACATGACTTTTTTGCAAACATCTCCAGAAGTACTTGCATACCATTTGCAGCATGCAGAATCATTTGGACCGTGGAAAGAGATTGTCGTTTTATTTAATAGCGGTTTAGAAGCTAAAACGGTGCAACTTCCGAAAGAAGAAACATGGCATGTGTTAGTAAACGAAAAGCAAGCGAAAATAGAGCCAATTTCTTCATTTAGAGGAAAGGAACTTAGGCTCGCTCCAATTAGCACGTATATATTGACGATAATGTGACAAATCGCTACTTGACGATGAGAATGTAATAAATGTAGAATTGACAAAGGTGACGATTTTGATAAGTTGTCATTCTAGGACTGGTTTTGTAAAATAATAGAGAGTTTTTGGCTTATGCCAAATTTTCTTTTCATTTACAGTAAAATATATATGAATCCACAACATGTGTAGAAATGTTGCGGTTTTTCTTTTCATAACTATAAAAGATAAGGATTTGTTAACGGGTAATGAATATGGAATGGTTGGAACAATTATTAGGAAAAGAGTGGAGTCTTGTACCGGCTGGTGGAGTAACGGGCGATGCATATATTGCGCAAAACGGACAACAGAAGTTATTTTTAAAGCGGAATACATCGCCCTTTTTAGCGGTATTGTCAGCAGAAGGAATTGTTCCAAAATTACTTTGGACAAGAAGGGTAACAAACGGTGATGTAATTTCTGCTCAAAAATGGCTTCCGGGACAGAAGCTAGAGCCAGAGGATATGAAACTAGAACGTGTTGCAAAACTTTTGAAGAAAATACACTCCTCTAAAGCACTTGTACAGATGATTCAAAGACTTGGGAAGCAGCCGCTTCACGCACAAGAGTTATTACAACAACTGCAACTCGTTTTAAGAGGAGATATAAGGGATGATGAAACAATTCAGCGAGGGCTTCAATATTTAATGGGTTCATTAAAAGATATTGAATACAATGAATTCGTTGTATGCCATTGTGATGTAAATCATAACAACTGGCTATTGTCGGATGAAGATGAATTGTTTCTAATTGATTGGGATGGAGCTGTAATTGCTGACCCAGCTCTAGACCTTGGTATGTTATTATATTGGTACATTCCGCGCTATGAATGGAGTGAGTGGCTCGGTTATTATGATATTGAAATGGATGAATCGCTGCTTAGACGTATGAGATGGTATGTGATAGCACAAACGATTTTGTCTATTCAATGGCATACAACAAAAAAGCAGCAAGCAGAAGCTGAATATTGGCATCAATATTTACAGCAACTACTTGCTTCAGAGTAATATTTAAGAAAAATTGTCCATTCCAGCAATCCACTGAGTAAGTTGTTCTTGATTATTGGAAATGTGGTTGTCCAAATTAGAGGAAGATTTACCCGATTGACTATAAGAATATACATCGTTTAGCATTGCTTTAGCATCACTACTTATATTATCGTTTGCGAGTAACGATTGAATGAGGCGTTCTAATTGTTCGCATTCAGAAACTGTCCCGCAGCAATCACTTTGGTGATTGACTAAAATATCTTTCAGCACTTCTAATTGATGTTGTTGATTAATTGGCATGAACGGATCATCCTTTCGATTGTTTTTCTCTTCTCGGAATGTAAGAGAAAAAGCTGCTTCGTCATGGAATGTTTAATGCTGTATGTAGTTTTTATCAAAATGGTACATCTTATACTTGAAAGAAACGGACCGAGTGCTCGTACGTACTTGGTTTTTTGTTTGGTAGATTGATTAAAACAGAAAGAAGGAATTATTCCTTTAAAATAGCTATGTAAAGAGAGGGAAACATCTATGCGTTTAAGACATAAACCATATGCAATGGATCGAATTAATGAGTATTCACATATCGTAATCGGAAACCCAGAGGAGTGCGCTGGTAACTGGAAAGAAGTATTTGGAAATGACCAACCAATTCATATTGAAGTAGGTACAGGTCGTGGCCGCTTTATGTATGATATGGCGAAAGCGAATCCACATATTAATTATATTGGAATTGAAAAATTCACAAGTGTTGTTGTAGATGCACTTGATAAATTAATTGAAGAAGAAGTACCGAATTTAAAGTTAATTAATAAAGATGCTGAAGATTTAACAGTTTTCTTTGCAAAAGGTGAGATTGATCGCGTTTATTTAAACTTCTCAGATCCATGGCCAAAGAAACGTCATACGAAGCGTCGTTTAACGTATAAAACGTTTTTACGCAATTATGAAGAAGTATTAGTAGAAGGCGGAGAAATTCATTTCAAAACAGATAACCAAGGTTTATTTGAATATTCTATTATGAGTATGGCTGAGTATGGTATGTTACTAACTTACTTAAGCTTAGATCTTCATAACAGCGACTTTGAAGGTAACATCATGACTGAGTACGAAGAGAAATTCTCTAGTAAAGGTCATCGTATTTACCGAGTGGAAGCAAAATATCGTACAGAGCCTATGCAGTAATGCATAGGTTTTTTTGTATCTAAAATAATCAGAATTTTATGTTAGTATTGAAAGAAAAGGGGGATGAAAAAATGGAACAGTTACAAATTGGTGATATAAAAGTGACGTGGCTAAAGGGCGGGAATACACATTTAGATGGAGGAGCAATGTTTGGCGTTGTACCTAAAGTACTTTGGTCACGTAAATATAAACATAATGATACAAATCATATTTATTTACGAACAGATCCGTTACTTTTGCAAACGAAAGACGGTAATATGCTCATTGATTCCGGAATAGGAAACGGTAAATTGAATGAGAAGATGAAACGAAATCAAGGTGTAACGGAAGAATCATCGGTTTATGAATCATTAGACAAATTAGGATTAAAGCCTGAAGATATTCGATACGTTTTAATGACACATCTTCATTTTGATCATGCATCTGGCTTAACGAAATGGAAAGAGGGGCAACTTGTACCGACGTTTCCGAATGCGAAAGTTTATGTAAGTGAAACAGAGTGGAATGAAATGAGGAACCCAAATATTAGATCTCGTAATACGTATTGGAAGGAAAATTGGGAGCCGATTGTAGAGCAAGTTGTTACATTTCAGCAAGAAATAGAAATTACGGATGAAATAAAAATGGCGCATACAGGCGGTCATAGTGATGGACATGCAGTCATCGCTTTAGAAAGCAAAGGGGAAACGATGCTGCATTTAGCAGACCTATTGCCGACGCACGCACATCAAAATGTATTATGGGTAATGGCTTATGATGATTATCCGATGACATCGATTGAAAATAAGCAAAAGTGGATGAAGTATGGCGCAGAAAAAGAGGCATGGTTTACGTTTTACCATGACGCGTATTATCGTGCAGTAAAGTGGAATGAGGAAGGGCATATCGTAGAAAAGATAGAGAGAAAAACGAGTATAGAAGCATAAAAATAGGAGGTTGTTCCAGAATATTTGCTGGAGCGACCTCTTTTTAGTGTCGGCTTTTGTTGGTAAGTCGATACATTTTGGAAATCGCTGATATCAGTTGAGTTGCGCCGATATAATTGAGGAATCGCTGATATAAATCGAGTTGCGCCGATATATTTAAAAAATCGCTGATATAATTTCGATCACTATCCGCAATTTTTCAAAAAATAAGAGGTTCACCTAATGGGAACCCTCCTTTTTATGCTGCTATAACCTCTAAAACAGTACCTGTTTTAGCATCAACTAAAAATTCAAATCGTTCTTGTATATCATCTAACATCGTTGTAAGACCGCCACGATAAACTTCGTATGCGACATCATATTTTTCAAATGTCTCTGGAACCATATGTACCCAAGAGCCAGTAATTTCACCTTTATGACTTAATGCTTGTTTCACCATTTTCAATGCTTTTTCTGAAGAAATATGGGATTGTTCTTGTACTTTGTTTGCAACGAAATAACCAGCTGCGAACCCAACGCCAAGACCTGCTACTAAACCTTTCCAGCTCATATATTCACCTCAATTCTATAAAATAAAAATAGTGTACCGATAATAATTATAAAGCAAATACAGCTAAAAAAGAAGAAACTAGAAACATTTCGAAAATTTCGTTACAATAAAAGAGGTATTCTACTAAGGTTTGAAAGAAGGGGACTTCGTGAATAAAGAGACATTACAATTATTTCGTACGTTAACAGAATTACAAGGTGCATCAGGTTTCGAACATGATGTACGCCGTTTTATGAAGCAAGAATTAAGCAAATATGCTGATGAAATTGTACAAGACGGTTTAGGTAGCGTATTTGGTCTGAAAAAAGGGGACGAAACTGGCCCACGTGTTCTTGTAGCAGGTCATATGGATGAAGTAGGTTTCATGATTACGCAAATTACGAAAAACGGAATGCTTCGTTTTCAACCGTTAGGCGGCTGGTGGAGCCAAGTTCTATTAGCGCAGCGCGTGCAAGTGATGACGAAGAATGGTCCTGTTATTGGGGTTGTTGGTTCTATCCCTCCTCATTTATTAAGTGACGCGCAACGTGCAAAACCGATGGATATAAAAAACATGTTAATTGATATAGGTGCAGATAGCTATGAAGATGCGATTGAAATTGGTGTAAAACCAGGACAACAAATCGTGCCAATCTGCCCGTTCACGCCGATGGCAAACGAAAAGAAAATTATGGCGAAAGCTTGGGACAACCGTTACGGATGTGGCCTTGCAATCGAATTACTAAAAGAATTAAAAGACGAAACATTACCAAACACATTATACTCTGGTGCGACTGTACAAGAAGAAGTTGGTCTTCGCGGTGCACAAACTGCTGCAAATATGATTCAACCAGATATTTTCTATGCGCTTGATGCAAGTCCAGCAAACGATGCATCTGGTGATAAAACGCAGTTCGGTCAATTAGGAAAAGGTGCTCTTCTTCGTATTTACGATCGTACGATGGTAACACATAGAGGAATGCGTGAATTCATTTTAGATACAGCAGAAACACACAACATTCCGTACCAATACTTTATTTCACAAGGCGGTACAGATGCGGGACGTGTACATACAAGTAACTCAGGTATCCCATCAGCAGTAATTGGTGTTTGCGCACGTTACATTCATACACATGCTTCTATTTTACATGTTGATGATTATGCAGCAGCAAAAGAACTAATTACGAAGCTTGTAAGAGCAACGGATAAAACGACGTTAGAGACAATTAAGAATAACGCGTAGAGAAGAAGGGCGAAAAACCCTTCTTTTTTTAGGTTGAATAGATGACCCGGTGATATGTGGTAGTGCTTGTTACTTAATTCGTGCCGAAGCGGATGTTAGAACAAAATGATAAATTTTTATAGAGGTGAACGAAATGAAGGTAGTAGTTGGATCGAAGAATAAAACGAAAGTTGGAGCTGTGGAGAAGGTTTGGAGTGATGCCGAAATTACATCTCTTTCTGTTCCTTCAGGGGTAGCAAACCAGCCGTTTTCAGATGAAGAGACGATGCAAGGAGCTGTTAATAGAGCGAAGCGAGCGCTTCATGAAGGAGAAGCTCAAATTGGTATTGGGCTAGAAGGCGGCGTAATGAAAACGGAGTACGGTTTATTTATGTGTAATTGGGGCGCGCTAGCAACAAGTGATGGTAAAATATTTGTTGCCGGCGGGGCACGTATTACGTTACCGGATGATTTTTTAGCACCTCTTGAAGAGGGCAAGGAGTTAAGTGAAGTGATGGAAGAGTTTGTACAGAGAAAAGATATTCGTAGTCACGAAGGTGCAATCGGTATTTTTACAGATGATTATGTTGATCGCACGGAATTATTTGTACACGTTGTTAAGTTACTTGTTGGGCAATATAAGTATGACGAAAAGCAAGCATAAACCTTGCACCATGCGCGATGTATGGTAGTATAAAAGAAAGATTATAACATGAAAAAATGCACTCGTTAGAGGAGGAAATATAGATGAAATCATTAGAAAGCATGGAGCAATTCCAACAATTAAAAAATGAAGAGAATGTAGTCTTTATGTTCTCAGCAGAATGGTGCCCAGACTGCCGTTTTGTAGACCCATTTATGCCAGAAGTAGAAGAGAAATATAGTGATTTCTCATTTTACTATGTAGATCGTGATGAGTTTATTGATCTATGCGTCAAATTAGACGTATTTGGCATTCCGAGCTTTGTAGCGTACAATAAAGGTGAAGAAACAGGTCGCTATGTAAACAAAGATCGTAAAACACAAGAACAAATCGAAGAGTTTATTGAAGGTTTAAAATAAGGCAATTTGCCAATTGAATTGTAAAACAACCTCTACCTTCGCGGGGGAGGTTATTTTTTTGGAAGGGAGGAAAAAGAGATGAAGATGACAAGTAAAAAGATGAAAGACGAGTTAATGAAGAAATTATCTCGCCCGGAATGGGACTTTCAGTATGATAGCGAGAAAGAGGTTCTACGTATAGAACAGAAAGACTCGAAAAAAGGTATTAACGTATCGCTTCCAGGTGTTGTGGCAAAATGGGAAGTGCATAAAGAAAAAGCAATTGAAGAGGTTGCCTATTACGTACAAGAAGCGTTAATTGCGATGCATAAAGAAGAAAATAGCGCAGCAAAAATTTTACCTGTTATTCGCTCTACTTCTTTCCCGAAACAAGCAGAAGAAGGAAATCCGTTTATTATGACGGATCATACGGCGGAAACACGTATTTACTACGCGCTAGATTCTAATAAAACGTATCGACTCATTGATGAGCGTTTATTACAAAAATTAGGGCTTACAGAACAACAAGTACGTGAAATGGCATTATTCAACGCTCGCTCATTAGGCTATGAATTTAAACAAGACACAGTAGCGGGTAATACCTTCTACTTTTTAAATACAAATGATGGGTATGATGCGACTCGTATTTTAAACGAATCGTTATTACAATCGATGCGTGAAAAGATTTCTGGTGACATGGTTGTGGCTGTTCCTCACCAAGATGTATTAATTATTGCTGATATCGTCAACGAAATCGGTTATGATATTATTGCACAAATGACAATGAAATTTTTTGCCGAAGGGCATGTTCCGATTACATCACTTTCATTCGTATATGAAGATGGGGACTTTGAACCAATCTTTATTTTAGCGAAGAATCGGAAGAAGACAGATGGAAAAGAGAAAGGATGAACGAAGTGAACGTTTTTTACAACCTTGAAGGAATTGGTGACACTTTAATTGTTGCCTTACAAGATATTACTTTAGAGAACCGTACTTTTGATCGCAAAGGAGATGTTGCACGCGTATACGATCGTGAAAGCAACGAAACAGCAGGATTCAACATCTTTAATGCATCTTCTTACTTAGAAGTAAAAGAAACAGGTAACCTAACATTAACGAAAGAACTTGTTGAGGAAATCAACGGAATTTTAGCGAAGAACGGCTTTGAAGAAACAGTAGAAGCAGATCTTTCTCCGAAATTTGTTGTAGGTTATGTAGCTGAAAAAGAAAAGCATCCAAATGCTGATAAGCTAAACATCTGTAAAGTAGAAATCGGTACAGAAACATTACAAATCGTATGTGGCGCACCGAACGTTGATGCAGGACAAAAAGTTGTCGTTGCAAAAATCGGCGCTGTAATGCCAAGCGGTATGTTAATTAAGCCAGCTGAACTTCGTGGTGTTCCTTCTTCTGGAATGATTTGCTCTGCACGTGAATTAGAGCTTCCAGATGCTCCACAAGAAAAAGGTATTCTTGTATTAGAAGATAGCTTTGAAGTTGGACAAGAGTTTAAATTTTAATTGATGTTAAGAAAAGAGAGGCTGTCCTTTTGGGTGGCCTCTCTTTTTACTTTTTGTAAATCGATATTCTATGTCGAATCGTTAATATATTTAGAGTTACGATAGAGAAATTTGAAAAATCGTTAATATTATGAGGATGTCACCTTTTTTCACAAAATCTATATTGTATTTTATAAACAATCTAGTTAAAATTTAGAAAAATAGAAGGGGATAGACGTATGAAACAACAACTAAAAATCGCAGAACTTCTGAAACGAATTGAAACTTCAAAACAGCAAGATATCGAGTTAGGTTCTTATGAAATCTATTTGTTTAGTGAAAATGAATTAGAAAAAGGACAAATCGGTTATCGATATGATAAACATAAAAATTCATTAATAAGTGAAGAACAAGGAAAATGGAAAGAGAAATGGATTGTTATCGGATATGAAACAGATATGGGGGATCCAGTTTTCGTAAATGTGGCTGATGATGCTTATCTAGTTTATACTGCAGAGCGTGGTACAGAAACGTGGCAACCCATTCATATTGGAAATATGGATGAGATTATAAAACAATTATAAGAAAAACTTTGAGACCGGTGCAAAGTGATGGGAGAAAACATGAAGTATATAAAAATAATGAGCATGATTGCATTCATTGGCATTTATATGGGAGGTTGCTCACAAGAACAACCGAAAAAAGAGACAACATCTTCTATAAAAGAAACAAGCGAAGATAAAAAGAAAGACGCACTGGTAGAAAAACAGCAAGAAGAACAAGAAAAGAAAGAGGAACCGCAAGCAGCTCAAACGAATGAGCAAGTGGAGCAAAAGCAGGAGGAAGTGCCGGCCGAGGAAAAGAAAGAGGAAGCTACGCCAGTGCAGCCAACTGAGCAACTTATGCAAAATAATGAACAAAAAATAGAGAGTAATGAAAAGCAAGGAAAGTTTCTCGTTGTTATTGATCCAGGGCATCAACAAAAAGCAAATTTAAATTTAGAGCCGATTGGGCCAGGAGCAACAACGCAAAAATATAAAGTGACAGATGGTACAACTGGTGTTGTGACGAAAAAAAGAGAGGCTGTCCTTGTATTAGAAATGGCTTTCGTATTAAAGGAAAAGTTAGAAGCAAAGGGAATACAAGTATTAATGACGAGAACGTCACAAGATGTTGATATGAGTAATAAAGAACGGGCGGCATTTGCGAATGATCAAAAAGCGAATTTATTTTTACGTCTTCATGCAGATGGTTCTGAAAATCCGAATCAAAGTGGGTTTGCTGTATTAACACCGTCAGAAGGAAGTCCGTATACGAAAGAGATTTATAAGGAAAGTCTTCAAATCTCTCAAGCGATAGTAAATAAAATGAGAGAAAATCATCAAGTGAAAGTAAATGGAATTAAATTCAGGGACGATCTTTCTGGATTTAATTGGTCCAAAGTACCTGGTGTACTATTAGAACTTGGGTTTATGTCAAATCCTGAAGAAGATAAGAAATTATCTGACCCGCAGTATGTAAATTCTTTATTGCAAAGTGTAACGGATAGTGTAGATGAATATCGGAAGAGTAAAGCTTAAACGCAGTCTTACATGTAAGGGTGCGTTTTTCTATATGAAAACACTCGTAAATTAGAATATTATGGATAAATATGACATGCTTAATTTTACCTGCACTTTTTGCCGAATGCTGATACAATAAAGGATGTTACTATTTAGTAGAAAGAGTGGTAAGCATGTTAGATTGGATGAAAAAGCTGTTTAACAAAGAGGAAGAACAAACAGCGATGAATAAAGAAGTACCAAAGCAAATTGAAAGTCAGCCGAAAATTCCTCGTGTAAACCACTACACTGAAGCAAGAGAAGCACAAATGGCAAGTAGGAATGCAGGTAAATGCCGTTTTCCATTAGTACCGGATAATGGGTTCGATGAAGAGGATGTTATAGAAACAGGGCATTTTGAAGAACAACCTGTTCAAGCTGTAACATATGAAAATCAGCCTATTCAAAGAGGAATCAAAGTGGAAAGAAGTAGACGACAGTATGTGGAAAAGGTAGTTTCTACATATGAAGAACCGGAAGCACAATATGAACCGGAGCGAGAGTCTATCGTTAAAAAGGCACCTGTATCGTCGCAAGAAAGTAACCGTAGACCATTTCGTCCAACAGAAATGATTTCACCAATTTACGGATATAATCGTCCTTCTGTAGAGAAAAAGGAAGAAAAGCAGGAGGAAGTAAAGGAAAGAGAAGATCTTGAAATATCTGTAGAGGGCAAAGCAGTTGTTGATGCATGGTTAGAGAAAAAAGGGTATACATTATCAGATTTCTCAGAAGGACAAGTAACGTCTTCTTCGCCTAGTCATGAATCAGTTGGTCAACAGGATAAAAAGGAAGAAAAATCAGTTGTTGATCAATGGCTAGAGAAAAACGGTTATGAAATTGAACGCCAAGAGCCTATAGTAGAAGAAAATGAAGTGGTTCAAGAAATGAGTACACCGCAGGAAGTTTCAGCGGATGAATTACTTCATAAAACAGTAGCTGAGCAGATGGAAAGTGCTAAGCTAGAAAAAGATGTAGTGGTGTTAAACGAAAACAATCTACAAGAAGAATTAGTAGCTTCTAAAGTAGAGCACGAGGATACAATATTATCAGAAGAAATTAAACGTAATACAGAAATAGAACAACCTACTATTGAAGTAGAAAAGCAAGCACCAGAAGAATCAGTGATTGTTAAAGCGGAAGAAAAACTTGAAGAAACAATTATTGTGGAAATACCAGAAGAAGTAGAAGTAATTGCAGAAACAGAAGACTTAGAAGAAGTGGAAGTAATTGCGGAAACAGAAGACTTAGAAGAAGTGGAAGTAATTGCAGAAACAGAAGGCTTAGAAGAAGTAGAAGTAATTGCGGAAACAGAAGAGCCAGAAGAAGTGGAAGTAATTGCAGAAACAGAAGAGTCGGAAGAAGTGGAAGTAATTGCAGAAACAGAAGGCTTAGAAGAAGTAGAAGTAATTGCAGAAACAGAAGAGTCGGAAGAAGTGGAAGTAATTGCAGAAACAGAAGGCTTAGAAGAAGTAGAAGTAATTGCGGAAACAGAAGAGTCAGAAGAAGTGGAAGAAGCGGAACCTGTAGTATTCGAGGAAACGCAGCAAGAAATGTTGTTAAATGAAGCAATTGAACAAAAGAATGAATTCCTACATGTTGCTGAGGCTGATGAACAAACGAAGAAAGATGTTCAAAGCTTTGCGAATACTTTAATTGCAGAAGAACAACGAGTTGAAGAAGAAGCACCGATTGCAGAAGAGCAGCCAGTTGAAGAAGAAGCACCGATTGCAGAAGAACAACGAGTTGAAGAAGAAGCACCGGTTGCGGAAGAACAACGAGTTGAAGAAGAAGCACCGGTTGAAGAAGAACAACGAGTTGAAGAAGAAGCACCGGTTGCAGAAGAACAACCAGTTGTACAAAAAGAAGAACCAAAACGTGAGAAAAAGCGTCATGTACCATTTAATGTTGTTATGTTGAAACAAGACAGAGCGAGATTAATGGAAAGACATGCGGCTAGAACGAATGCGATGCAATCTTCTATGAGTGAACGAGTAGAGAAGAAGCCTGTACAACAAATAGAAGAACAACCAGTGCAACAAGTGGCAGTGGCCCCACAAGTGGAAGAGAAAC
>NZ_QNUD01000045.1:0-30931 GCF_008042405.1 Bacillus sp. SH7-1 | reverse complement strand
TTTGGTTTTATTTTAATTTTATTTTTTCACTTAAATTAGCAGTCGCCTGCTTCTCCTTTATATGCATCTACACATTTTCCACCTTGCATTCTGTATGACCAGTTGCGTAAGTATACTTCACAACCCCAGCCTCCACAGCCTTTTACAATATCTGATGCATTCCCAAACTCTACTACCTCTGGCGCTACATATTTCTTTTTCATTTTCATTACCTCCGTTTTTGGTTTTATTTTAATTTTATTTTTTCTTTTAAATTAGCAGTCGCCTGTCATCTCCTTTATATGCATCTACATTGCTTTCCACTTGTATTGTAGTATAAATAAAAATTGAAACACACCTCGCAAAATGGCATACTTTCAGTTTTTTAGTAATCTTTCGTTAATTTAATCAAAATATAACTCTCTACCTCCCATAATCCTTTATCAATAGTAGCCACAGATCATTTGACTCAACTACCCATCATAACGAAAATAATTACATCAGTATGTCATTACATATCGAGAACAAACTATTCACATATCCACAAATAGGAGGAAGAACAATGAAACATGTAATCGTTTATGCACACCCAAATACAGAAAGCTTCAATCATGCGATTTTAGAAACGGTAAAAAGTGAATTAGAAGAAAAAGGTCATGAAGTTCGCGTTCGCGATCTATACGAGTTAAACTTCAATCCAGTATTAGGCGCTTCCGATTTCATCTCATTTTCTCAAGGAAACACACCAGAAGATATTAAAGAAGAGCAAGAGCATATCTCTTGGGCTGATAGCATTACATTCATTTACCCAGTTTGGTGGGCGGGACTTCCTGCTATTTTAAAAGGATACGTTGACCGTGTATTTAGCCACGGCTTCGCTTATGCTTACGGTGAAAATGGTATCGAGAAGTTATTAAGCGGTAAAAAAGGCTTATTATTATCTACAATGGGAAATTCGAAAGAAGCATACACAGCAGGCGGTATGTTTGACGCAATGAAGAAAACGGCGGATGTTGGTATTTTTGAATTTACAGGTATTGAAACACTTGAGCATACATTCTATACAAGTGTCCCTTCTGTGGATGATAATGTGCGTAAACAATATCTTGCAGAAGTTAAAGACGTTGTGAATCGTGCATTCTAATAAAAAAACTCCGGCTGTTAACCGGAGTTTTTTTATTTCATCATTAATTTCGGAATATATCTTTGAAGAACACTTTCTAATTCATTCATATCTTCCTGCCTAATAAGTAAATTTACATTGTCATTCATTTTTTCTCGCCCGCGATATAAAAATATATTTTCTTTTGGATTTTCCCATGTTGATGTTTTATAACCTTTTAATTCTTCGTATGAATAAAAGTTTAATCCGTCTACTACACCTTTTTCATATATTTGTACACTTTTAATAAGATGGATAGCTATTAAAGTCATAAAACAACTTGCTACAGCATGAATACCTAGCTGAATGAGAAACTGTTCAACGGTATCAATATCGCCACTTACGTACTGAGCATATATATACATACATTGTCCAATGAAATATGCTGGTCCAAGTAACACAATCCAACGTCTTTTCACCCGAGGATACACTGCAATGCGTTTTCCTGCGCTTTTTTTCATTTCATTTATTTTATATATCTTCCATAGAACAAAAAACAAAACACATAATGTAAAAACAAACATAATACATGACATCCAGTACACTCTGACCCCTCCTTGTATCATTACATATAAATTTTACATTTTATATAACAACAGCGAATATGCAATTATGCATAAAAAAACAGGTAACCTATTCCGGTTACCTGCATTTCATTACATCTTCTCAATCCACTCCGTCAAGTTATGCACAACTTGCGTCGGTTGTACTTCATATTCTGTTAACTTCTCCACAGTTGTTACTCCAGTGTGGACAAGAAGCGTATGCATGCCAGCATTTACTCCCGCTAAAATGTCTGTATCGTAGTTATCCCCAACCATTAATGCTTCATTCTTTTCTATGCCAAGCACTTTTAAAGCTTGTTCCATAATGATTGATTCTGGTTTCCCGATAAAGATTGGATCCACACCTGTTGATACTGCTACAACTGATGTCAATGAACCGTTACCTGGTAATAATCCACGCTCAGTTGGAATGGCAATGTCTCCATTTGTAGAAATAAACGTTGCGCCGTTACGCACAGCAAGACAAGCTTTTGCTAATTTTTCATATGTGATGTCACGATCTAAACCAACAACAACGAAATCAGGATTTTCATCCACAAGTTCAAATCCTTTTTCCACAAGTGCATCATGTAAGCCTTCTTCACCAATCATATATACAGTTGCGTCTTGTTTACGCTCGTAAATGAAGTTCGCTGTTGCCATACTCGTTGTGAATACTTGCTCTGCTTTCGCTGGAATATCGAAACGAACAAGCTTTTCTGCCACTTGTTCTGGTTTGCGAGTTGAATTATTCGTAACGAATAAATATGGAATGCCGCGCTCTCCTAATGCTTTTACGAAGTCGCTCGCTTCTTCAATTTGTTCTTCTCCGCGATACATCGTACCGTCTAAGTCAATTAAGTAACCTTTATACATCGATTATGTCTCTCCTTCTATGCTAACGTTCTCACCTTATCATACCACTCTTATATTACCCGCTTTTTGCAAAGAAAAAAACGCTTTACCTTAAAGCGCCCCATAACGTTCATTTTTTCTCTTTTACTTGGTAAGAACAACTACAATCGCCCTCGCACATGTTTGCTAGCGTCTTTACATCTGCTCCTGCAAATAAACGCTTATACATTTCTTTTTCATCTTCACATACTTGCGGGAATCTCTCGGCAATTTCCTTTAACGGACAGTTTTGTTTTTCAATTACAAAAGAGTTCTCTCCGTCTCTCTTAATTTGAACCATATAACCATTTTTCTCTTGCATAGCTGCTATCTCTTGCACTTTATATGCTAAATTCTTTTGATTACTCACTCGCTTTTGTAGCTGTTCTTCCATTCGCTTCGTTCTCTCTTTTAAAACGTAACGAAGTATTTTTTCATCGCCCATTCGAGCTAAATCTTCTAGCATATCAATCGCAAATTGCTTATACTCCTTCGGGAATGTATCTTCTCCCTTTTCGCTTAATCCATACAAATAAGTTGGTCTTCCGACATGTTGCCTTACCATCTTGGAATAGATTAAACCATCTTTCTCGAGATTACTTAAATGTCTTCGGATCGCCATTTCTGTAATCTCTAAAACGTCAGCTAGTTCCGCTACCGTGTGCTCTCCCTTTACTTTCAACAATTGTACAATTTCATCTTTCGTCGTACGTGCTTCCCCCATGCTTCAACCTTCTCCCTTTTCTTTCTCACATACAATATAAGATCCCCAAAAAGGTACCCTGGGGATCTTATAAGCATAATTATTCTGGTACAAATGCAGATACAGGCCCTAATTCCTTTTCTAAATAACTGCGAATATTTGCTGGGTATTTCTCTACCACTGCAATATGTTTTTGAATCGTCTTATATAATTCATCATGATTCATTTGAATATAATCTTGCGTAAGCATTTTTCGAAGAAGGATAATTTCTTTCATCCCTTGTCCATCTTCTGCACTTATCACTCGCTCGTCCATTAAAATATCAATAATATCTTCATAGCTTCCTGGATCGCGCATAATAAATCCATCAATCATCGCATTTCCTACATCTAATACACAATCAATAATGAGATGCGCTATGCGTTCTAATGCGTAAAATTCAAACTCGGTTTCATATATCTTTTTCTCTTGAAATGTACTTGTTGCTCGTTCTAAACATACTAGCATTTGTTCTATTTTCTTTCTGTCTACAAAATACATGAATGTCACCTACCTGGAAATTAAAGCATTTACATTTTAATTGTAACGCTTTCTTCTGAAAAAATCGACAATTTTTCGAATTCACCTTTTCTCCGTTATTTGTTATAGTTATATTTGTATGATTTTTGAAATTGGAGGAATGGAATCTTGGAACGTGAACTCGCACTAGAAATTGTCCGTGTAACAGAAGCAGCAGCATTAGCATCCGCACAGTGGATGGGCCGCGGAAAGAAAAACGAAGCAGATGATGCAGCAACTACAGCAATGCGTGATATGTTCGATTCAGTAAACATGGCAGGTACAGTTGTAATTGGTGAAGGAGAACTTGATGAAGCACCGATGTTATATATTGGTGAAGAACTAGGAACAGGTAACGGTCCAGAAGTAGATATCGCCGTTGACCCATTAGAAGGTACAAACATCGTTGCAAAAGGTCTTGCAAATGCAATGGCAGTTATCGCAATCGCAGATAAAGGAAACCTTCTTCATGCTCCTGATATGTACATGGAAAAAATCGCGGTTGGTCCAAAAGCAGCTGGTAAAATTAGCTTAGATGATCCAATTGAAAAAACAATTGAAATTGTAGCAGAAGCTAACAATAAAAAGATTCGTGACCTAACGGTTATCGTTCAAGAACGTGAACGTCATCAAGATATTATTGATCGTGTTCGTGCTAAAGGTGCACGCGTAAAATTATTTGGTGATGGTGATGTTGGTGCGTCAATCGCAACAGCACTACCTGGAACGGGTATCGACTTATTCGTAGGTATTGGCGGAGCTCCAGAAGGCGTTATTTCTGCAGCAGCATTAAAATGCCTTGAAGGTGAAATGCAAGCTCGCTTAGTTCCAATGAACGAAGAAGAAGAAGCTCGTTGTCGTGAAATGGGATTAGAAGACCCTCGTCAACTTCTTATGTTAGACGATTTAGTATCTGGTGATGATGCAATCTTCTCAGCAACTGGTGTATCTGCTGGTGAGTTATTAGACGGCGTGAAATTCCTAGGCGGAGATTTAGCTGAAACATACTCTATCGTAATGCGTTACAAAACAAGAACAGTACGATTCATTAAAACGCATCACCATTTAGATCATAAGCCACACTTAAACTTAGATATTTAATAAAAGGAGCCATGTGTATGGAAGAACGTTTCTTTCTGTACGACGACACTGTCGCTACAAAAACTCGTTTCGTTAGCTTTATGGGAGAAAATGAGCGTCATGATTTAGCGCTTTTATACTCTGATCGTCATTACGGTAAAACAATTGTCCTTGATATGCAAAGTAATAAATTTGCAATCATCGGTCCTGACGATTTAAACGAACCAGGCTACTTAGAGCACGCATTTTCTATGACTGAAGAAATTGCAGAAGAACTACGCTCATTTTTATTTGAACTTATATAATTTATCTCAAACACCAGCTTTTTAGCTGGTGTTTTTTATCGAGAGAGTTTTGAATTTTCAATCTTTTATGTTATAATGAAGAATAAATCTATTTGGATAGAAAGGACGTTATCTGCGTATGCCAACATTTACTTTGTAATGGACCAGCAATTGGATAGCATTACTCTCAAAAAAGCTCCATGCTTTTTCAAGGGAGTAGTCTGCCCATTCCCATTACAAAGGAACGTAACGCATCTGTAGTATGATGTTTACGGAGGTTCCTCTTTGGGGAACCTCCTTTTATTTTTGTCTACTTCTCCTGTCTTCATACTACAAGACATCCAAATAGCTGTATTACGTTTCTTTGCCACTACTATAAGAGGTGAAGAAAAATGCAGAAAGTACAACTTTCTTGGAGTTTATATGAAAACGAGCAAAACACAATCGAAAAGTATTGTAAAAATTGCAGACGCACTACCCTATTTACTGACACGAATATTCGTAGGCATAACGCCAATGGAAAAAATATATACCGCTTTGCCATTTATAAATGTCCGAAAGATCATACGTGGAATCAAAAACTTCGTATTTATAAAGCTTTTACGGATCATGTAGAAACAGTTGATATGACGCAGGAAGATCAAATAGAAACAACTACTACCATTTCCATTACGCAGCATAAAGAAAACGGCATAGCCGAAATCACAATCGTATTAGATCTCATTTTCGGTTCCCATCGAATCGATAAAGCATTATCCACATATATTTCCGATTGGAGCCGTACACTCATTGTGGATAAAATTAAAAGTGGGGATATTCAATTGAACGGACAACAAATGAAACCAAATACACTCCTTTCTGAAGGAGATTCTATTTCGATTTGTTTGTAAATGAGAATATGTAAAAAATCCTCTTACAATTGTAAGAGGATTTTTTTATTTCTTCACTTTTCGTAATACGAAGTGTGCACAACCGAAGTTACAGTACTCGTATAAATACTCTGATAAAGTACTAATTTTCGTATCATATGTCGAACGTTGATTACTATCATCAAAGAAACCGCGCAATCTAAGTTGTTCATAACCCCAGTCCCCAACGATGTAATCATATTTATTTAAAATTTCTGCATAACGCTCTTTAAATGCTTCTTCACTAAAACCATCACGAAAGTTTTTAATTACTTCGTACTGAACATTATTAATGCTCACCGTAGCATGCATCTCTTGCTCTTGCTTTTGCTCCATCATTAACTTCCTCTCTAAGCATTCTTCTTTTTATCGTATCACAAAGCATACCAACCAACAATTTCAAATACAAAAAATTGAAAATTAGTGCATGCTATGGATAAGGAGGTGATACATCGTGAAAAAACAAATTATACTCTCTCTCCTCACTCTTTCCTTATTTGTAGGCTGTCAATCAACGAACAAAGCCGAAATGGAACGTGAAGAAGGAAGTCGTGTTCTTGTTTCCAATAAAAACGACATGTATCATACGGAAAATACAAATACACGGCTTACCAGGGTCGGTTATTCATCTAAACAAAAGCATGAAGTATCTAACAAACAAGTAGGAGCCATTAACCGTGAGAAAGTCGCTGAAATGATTACAAGTATGACAGTCAAACTTCCTGACGTTACAAACGCTGCTACACTCGTTACCGATGATGAAGTATTTGTTGTATACCGTGCAAACACGACAGATCCAAAACTCGTAGCAGATCAAGTATATAAAGCTGCCTTGTCCATCGTCCCTCGCTATTATAAAGCATATGTATCAACAGACCAAAAGTTGATTTCTCAAATTCAAGGCCTTCAATCTGGCGCATTAAATGATACAGAATATACACAAAGTCTCGATATGCTAAAGCGTGAAATGAGTAAAAATCCTCATTTGAACAATACAGAGAATCAAACTTTGAATAATATGATTAAAAAGTAAAACAGGTGGAGAAAAACTCCACCTGTTTTACTTTTTCACTATTTCTTACGATCCGCATAAACTTCCATCGCATCACACATAAACTGCGCTAAACCTTCGCCAAACTTATCAATATTTTTCGTGAAGCGCTCATCAGCGACGTACATTTGGCCAAGTCCTTTAAAAGCATCTAATGAATATTCACCGAAGTTTTGCAAGTAATCGTACCACACTCCAATTGCTTCTTGTGCCTCTTTAGAATCTGGTGCTCCGTGTCTAAGCGCTGCTAAATTTCTGTAAATCGTATTAAACTCTTCTTGATTATCTTTTGACATACCTTTCGCATATTCATTTGCTTTATCTACAGCTGCGTCTCCCCATCTTTCACGCGCTTCTTTTTCGTACGGATTATGGCTGAAATCGAAGCCTTCAAATTTCTCTTTATTCGTCATTTCAATCTCTCCTTTTGTATGCTGAATTGTTTTATCAATCGTCGCAATCACTTTATCTAACCTAGCACGCTTTTCAAGAAGCATTTTCTTATGAAGCTGCAATGCTTCTTCCCGGTCAAATGATGGACTCATGATAATTTCTTTAATTTTCTTCAAAGGGAAGCCTAGTTCTTTAAAAAATAAAATTTGCTGCAACGTCTCTAAATTTTCATTGGAATACAGACGATATCCAGACTCTGTCGTCTCGTCTGGGATTAACAACCCGATTTCATCATAATGATGCAGTGTGCGCACACTAATTCCAACTAAATTAGCTACCTCTTTTACCTTCATTGTCATGTGTATCTCCCCCTTAGTACATACGATAAAGTATGACGCAACGTTAGAGTCAATAAGTAAATTCATTTTATCTTAAAAGTTTCATCTCTCCTATATTTCATGCATAATAGATATGTACATATATTAGAAAGCGGTGAAAGTATGGTTTCAAATACTGTAATTGCCAGCATCATCTTTCAACTCGTTGTTTCGATTCTGGTCCCAATTATTGTACTCGTTTATTTCCGTAAGAAATACAATATAAATTGGAAAGTAGTCGGCGTTGGTGTTCTTATCTTTATCGGATTTACCCAAATTCTCGAAACACCATTCCACCTATTTATACGCGGTAATCCAGCAATCGCTCCAATTTTAGAAAATCCATTTGTCTTCGCACTTTATGGCGGACTAACTGCTGGTATTTTTGAAGAATTAGGACGCTTCGTTGCCTTCTTCTTCCTACTAAAAAAATATCAAGAATATAAAGATGGCTTCGCTTATGGAATTGGTCACGGCGGCATTGAATCCATTTTAGTTGGCGGATTCTCTGCATTCCAAGCACTTATATTTGCGAATTCAATTAACAACGGTAGCTTCGCTCAGATGGTCGAAAAAATGCCAGAACTAAGCCGCCTACAGGACATGTTAATCCAGCAACCTGCCTACTTATACTTCCTTGGTAGCTTAGAAAGAATTATGGCACTCGTGCTACAAATCGCCTTTACAATGCTTGTTTTATACGCAGTAAAACAGAAGAAGTATATCTTCCTTGTGTACGCTATACTATTCCACGCACTTGTAGACTTCTTCGCGGCACTTTATCAAACGAAAACAATTAACATTTTTGTTGCAGAAGGAATTACCCTTCTCTTCACAATTGGTGCTATCATTCTTATTCGTAAAATGAAAGCAAAATTAATGAGTGTGCCAGAGTAAAAAATAACCCACCAAAATTGGTGGGTTATTTTTTATATAAATTATTACAATGATGATAACTTTTCCCCTCTCGCAGCTCCCTCTTCGTTTCTGCATCTATAACGATGTACTTATGAAACTCTTCTACTTCATTTTGAGAAAAGGAAGCGAAAAAATAAACTTGGCGATTAGGGTGAATAAAAAAATCTTGAAACACCACACTACTCCGACAACCCGCGGCTGTTTTTTGTAGGAAAGAAAATTCTTCATCAGGCACTTCTTTAAATAAAATCTTTTTTCGAACACTATATGCTGCATTGTTGTATTCTCTATACATTTTCTTATCTAACTGTTCGTAAAACACATCTTCACTCACAAATGATTTATGTCGATTGCTCGGATAATCTACTTTTGGATTGAATTGTGCATATGCTGTGGACATTTGCGTAAGAAAATAAATCATGAATACGAAACATATCATTTTTTTCATCATTGCACCTCAATTTTTTTATTATCCACATTACTTTTCCACATGCTTAGATCATTATGTCGTTTCCAATAAAAAGGGATTTTTTCCGCATTTGTCGAAGTATATAGCGTCAACTTGAAAGATGGGGATGCATTATGAAGAAAATAATTGTAATACGACATTGTTCAGCAACTGGCCAAGAACGTGATGCCGAATTAACGACCGATGGGAAAAAACAAGCACATACCCTTGCTACATTCCTCTTAGAAAATCACCCACAAATAGATCATATTATTTCAAGTCCATTTGTGCGAGCTATCGATTCTATTCGGCCCTATGCACGCCAAGCCAATTTGTCTATCCAAGAAGATGAACGATTAGCTGAACGCATATTAAGTGACGTTCCAATGGACAATTGGATGCAAAAACTAGAATCTACTTTTACAAATATAGATATTGCCTTTTCAGGCGGAGAGTCAACAAAACAAGCAACGGACCGTGCTATATCGCTTATAGAAGACGTTTTAAAATTAGACTATACTACAACACTACTCGTTACACATGGAAACTTACTTACGCTTATTTTAAAGCACTTTGATCATACGATTGGCTTTCATGAATGGAAAGCTTTAACGAATCCTGATATGTACGAAATTACAATCGATGAACAATGTAGCCTAAAACGATTATGGAAAGCACCGTCCAAGTAATATCTCTTTCGAACACATTCAGTTGACGCCACGAGAAGAAACTGTACTAACAATAGGAAGGGGTATCACTCCATATGTACGAAGATGTACTTGCTTTACTACATAAAACAAATGCTTCTTATGAAAAGTTTGAACACGAACCAGTACTCGATTATGAAACAGATCGTATCGTACGAGAAAGACTTGGCTTACAAGGTACTCCAAGTAAAAGCTTATTTTTAAAATCAAAATCCGGAAATTATTACGTGTTTTTTACGTTAGAAGGAACTCGGCTTAACCGAGGAGAGATGAAAGAAATAACCGGAGAACGCTTATCCCTCTGTTCTCCTGATGAACTGCGAGACAAAACTGGCTGTACGCCGGGATGTGTAGCTCCTTTCGGGTATTCACAAAATGTAACAATTATTGTGGATAGCGCTATTTATACTTACGATAAAGTTTTAATTACACCTGGTGTACCTGAATTTACAATTGAATTATCCACAGAGGAATTAAAAAAGATTTTATTAACATGTTCAAATACTGTTTTGGAGTACAAACAAAAAGAGAGCTAATCGTTAGCTCTCTTTTTTCATTATTTTGCTTCTGCTGTTTTTTCTTTCGCAGAACGAACTTGCTCGTCCGCATGGTAAGAAGAACGCACAAGTGGGCCAGCTTCACAGTGGCTAAAGCCTTTGCTAAGTGCAATTTCTTTAAGCTCTGCAAATTCTGCTGGTGGGTAATATTTAAGAACTGGTAAATGCTTTTTAGATGGTTGTAAGTATTGTCCAAGAGTTAAAATATCCACATTGTTTGCACGTAAGTCATCCATTGCTTCAATTAAATCTTCTCTCGTTTCACCTAAGCCCACCATAATGCTCGATTTAGTTGGAATATCTGGCTGCATTTCTTTCGCTCGACGTAAAAACTCTAATGAACGTTCATATTTTGCTCTAGCGCGAACTCGGTCAGATAATCGACGTACTGTTTCAATGTTATGGTTTAAAATATCTGGTTTTGCATCCATTAACATTTTTAAGTTTTCTTCTACTCCACCCATATCAGATGGTAATACTTCAATTGACGTAAATGGATTTTTGCGACGAACAGCGCGTACTGTTTCAGCAAAAACAGCTGCTCCCCCGTCTTTTAAATCATCACGTGCAACCGCTGTTATAACAACGTGCTTTAAGCCCATTTGTACTACAGAATCTGCTACGCGTTCTGGCTCTTGTAAATCAAGCTCTGTTGGTAAGCCTGTTTTAACCGCACAGAAACGACAAGCACGTGTACATACTGCACCTAAAATCATGAATGTTGCTGTTTTTCTTACAGCCCAGCATTCATGAATATTCGGACATTTTGCTTCTTCACAAACTGTATGAAGATTCTTAGAACGCATCATTTTCTTTAAGCCTGTATAGTTTTCATTCGTGTTTAACTTAATTTTCAACCATTCGGGCTTGCGCTTATATTCTGTTTGTTTTGTCATGGTTATCAACTCCGCACAATATGAAATAGTTTACCGTGTTCGCTTCTTTCAATGTAACATATCTATTCTAACGTATGAAAGCGATTTGCTCAAATGAAGATTCTAAGATTTTTTCCAATCGTTCCCTATAATGAAATACTCCGTATATCCCACACTAAAAAGAGTGATGATGTGAAAGGAGTCTATTTCATGCTTCGAAAAATTTCTCTTTTGCTTTCGATTTGCTTTCTTCTCCACCAAAACATCGCTTACGGTGAAGATAATCAGCAAAGCATATACGAAAAGCGCATGGCACTATATAAAGAAACCGAGCAATCTTCAGGCATTCCGTGGTATTACTTAGCTGCAATGGATCAATACGAAAGAAATATACGGAGCGTAAGAAAAGATATTCCGAAAAAACCAGATGCCATCATTTCCCTTTATTTCAAACCAGAAATATGGGCTGGACCTGTTAATGGTAACGACACTCTCCCCCACACAATTGCTCTATTTGGCGGGTTAGGTTTAGATGGTGACAAAGATGGATTTGCAAATGCAAATAACGACCGTGATCTTTTGCATACAGCAGCAACGATTTTAAAGAAACAAGGAACGTCAGAAGAACGCATTAAAATCATGCTCTGGGAATATTATAGACGTGCAAAAACAGTTGATTTAATTACCGAATACGCCCAAATTTATAAACATTATGGACGTATTAATTTAGAAGGAAATGCGTTTCCTCTCCCTATTCGCAGTGACCATAGCTACCGTAGTACTTTCGGCGCTGGAAGAAGTTTTGGAGGAAGAAGAGTTCATGAAGGAACCGATATTTTTGCAGGCTATGGCGTACCAGTAAGATCCACTTGCTATGGCATCATTGAAACAAAAGGCTGGAACCGCCTTGGCGGATGGCGCATCGGCATTCGTGACCTTCATAACAATTATCATTATTACGCTCACTTAGGCGGGTTCTCAAAAGAAATACAGCTCGGACAAATTGTCGAGCCCGGAAAAGTAATCGGATTTGTTGGTAGCACCGGTTACGGCCCTCCCGGCACAGCTGGAAAATTCCCGCCCCACCTACATTTCGGCATCTATAAAGACAATGGTTATACAGAATGGGCTTTCGATCCATACATGCATTTAAGTCTTTGGGAGCGAAAAGAACGCGCCAATACAAAACGATAACCGTAGCACATTGCTACGGTTATTTTTTATGTGCTGATGCTGCTAACTATCCGTTTTCTTTTTATCAGGTACAACAACACTCCCACTTCCATAATAAGTAGGAACTTCCCCTTGAACAATGCGCGTTGCAATCGGAACATCCTGTTTCACTTTTATTTCTTTCGTATGAAATGGAATAATCACTTGCAACGTGACTTCCATCTCCATAATAATTTGAATTGCTGTCGTATTGATCCCATGTGGTTCAATTTTTTGTTTAATATCCGTATTTACATGACCAATCGTCGTGAAATCAATTGGAATGTCGGGACCTATATTCCCAAGAAGCGCATTATCCGTTACGCGACCAAAAGGAACTGCCATCGTTGCCCCATTTTTTTCAGAAATACCTAGCCCTTTCAGATTACCTTGTTCTACTTGCTGTAAATATTTTTCTATGTACATGGTCGTTGACGTTACGATTTCATTTACTTGCTTCGTATTTAAATTAATTGTGGATACTTTCCCGTTTTTATCATTTTGTACTTTCATTAATGAATCGACATCGAACCCTTCATTAATTCTATCTTTTACCGCCTTCGTCATAACCGCTGTCGCCATTTTATGTGTCTCTACTTCACCATATTTAATCAATGTCGGCTGAATGCTGCTATTCACAATCCATAATCCTTGCACGAGTAATATGACAAAAAGAATAAACGACATAAGCAGTATGTGCCGAAAGGAAATAGGTCCCCTTCGAAACCGCGAATTTTTCGAACGAAATATACTCATAAAAAACCCTCCTTCTTATATCATTTCTATGCAAGAAGGAGGGACGATATATGCTTATCTCATTTTTAATAACGCTTCTTTTCCGATTGTGCCCGCCGTAATACCTAAAGCTTCGGCTTCAATCGTTACTAATTCTAGCGGCGCTTCAAGAAGTTGTTCAATCGTTCTTACACCAACCGCGCGGCCAGCAAT
This sequence comes from Bacillus sp. SH7-1, assembly GCF_008042405.1. NCBI lineage: Bacteria > Bacillati > Bacillota > Bacilli > Caryophanales > Bacillaceae > Bacillus > Bacillus sp. SH7-1. The sequence goes on along the minus strand of NZ_QNUD01000045.1, from coordinate 17,331 downwards.
AATACCTCGATCACCTAACTTCTCATTTAAAAGACCTACATCTAATGCACCGCACATAATATATCCTTTATCGCTCATTACAGCTAGCAAATTTGTCTTTGGAAGTTTGACGCTAACCGCAATAAACGTATAATTATCGATTATAATTGGCTCCACATTAACCATAGTTCACACTCCTCTCTTTCTTATCTGTATGACAAGAGAAAAATGAGTGTTACAAGTTAACTAGCCTATAGTTTAACCGAAGATGTATGAGTTATTAACATGTCTGTTAACACATCTCTAAGTAGTTCTGGCATATAATATTGTTTATCAGAAAGTGTGGATAGCGATGGGTATAAGTAGCCAAATGTGAACATATCAATCGTTCCTACCGTATATATACGATCTAATTCCAGCGATTCCCCGTTAATTAATACATCCTCGAGTAAAATTTTATTCCCAGGAATCGTGTCTGGAATGACTTCTACACCAGCGTAAATCATTTTTCCCATCACTTTTCCGCGAAATCCAAATCCTTTCACCTCAAGGTTCTCCATATTCGGGCGGCGTGCTTTCAAAATCACTTCCCTTAACGTTTTCCCGGGCACTTTTAATAAACATGGATTAATTGGATGTGGACAAATTCTGTGAATATCTCCGCGCGTTACAACACCTTCTTCTAACCCTTCAAGAAGTACACCAGCGTTCACCATGCCAATCTCTGCACCGCACCACGTTTTCAGCGCATTTGCTAACATGTGAGAAAATGACGTCTCATGAAACCAATCAACCGGTAATGATTCCTTTAAATGAACGACAGGCTCTTCCATAATATGTTTACTTTCTTCCTGCAGCATTTCAATTGTGGATAACGGCTTACTATAAGCTCCTAAACGTTCTGTCTTAATCGCTCTACCGTCTGTTTTCAACAGCTTCTTCGTATCTTTATCCACAGTAAGCTGAACGTGTCCAACGTAACGTCCCCACTTTTCACAACAACAAAGTAACGTATTATTCATAAGAACGCCACGCTCAAATAAATGATGCGTATGTGCCCCTAGAATCACATCTATATCATAATGCTCTGCCATATACTCATCCATACTTTTTCCAAGGTGAGACAAGACAACCGTAATATGAGCCTCATCTCGCACTTCTTCTAAAATAGACTCTAAATGCTTAATTGGATCTTCAATATGCCAATCTAACATTTGATAAAACTCTGGATACGCAACCGTTAATCCGATAAAGGCAATCGTAATCCCATCTGTCGTTGTATGTAATTTATAAGGCTTTGCCCAATCTGGAAGCACACCTTCTTTTTCAAATAAATTCGCGACAAGCACCTCAAATCCAGCATCATCATATAGACGATTCAAATGCTCCTTCGCTAACGTAATTCCTTCATTATTTCCGATCGTTACATAATCATATAACGCCTCATTTAAAAGCTTCGTATTGCCAAGTCCATTCGTCGCTTCCGAAATACTATGAAAACGATCCACATGATCGCCGATATCAACCGTCAAAACGGTCTCTCCCGCTTCCTGCCTTCGCTTTTTCTCCCCTTGTACAAACCGAGAAATTTGCGGCCAATTTTCAAAATGACTATGTATATCGTTTGTATGATAAAGGTGGATGATTGTTTCTTTATTTATATTCAGAGAAAAAACCTCCTCTCAGTTCCTTACTGCCATTTACGCTACACGTACGCAATAATCCTGTAAATACTTTTCGTCTTTTCTTGCTATTTTACATTGTACTCGCATTGTGAGAAAAAGCAAAAGATTGTCCTTTTTATATGAGAAACTTTACTTTTGCCAACCTGGAGATTAGTTGGTAGAGCGGGGATTTGTCAGAAAGTTTATTAATTGGTTTTACGAGTATTTTGGTGGATTTCCTTATGGGTTCCCCTATGGGTTTGTCAGTATCTTAGCCTCAACGGTCACCTTATATATTGAGGGGTATATGCCCTTCTCTGCTATGTCGTAATTTGTTGATAAGTCGATATCCCTTGTCGAATCGTTGATATATTTGAAAAATCGCCGATATATTTCAATTTATACTAGCAAGGGTATAATCCTGCACATATACCTTGTGATACGACATATGTCGTGTTACAATCTCATTATAAGGTGGTGAACCATAAAATGGATAAAGAGATATTAAAAGGAAGTATTGATATTTTACTTCTCTCCATCATTAAACAGCACGATACGTACGGATATGAAATTATTCAAAAGCTAAAAGAAAACAGCAATGATCTATACACGATGAGCCAAGGTACACTCTATCCAGCACTCAAACGTCTGGAACAAAAGGATTTAATCAATTCCTACTGGGGTGAATCTGAAACGGGTATGAAACGAAAATTTTATCGCATTACTACGAGCGGAAAGAAAATTTTAGAAGAAAAACTAACAGCGTGGGATTCAGTTACAGCTCTTATTAAAACTTGTCAGAAAGGAGCTTTAAATTAATGACGATTGAAGAATACATAAAGAGTATTGTTCAAAAAACAAACCTATCACAATCCGATAGAGACGAACTATACTTCGAAATTTACGATCATCTCACAAGCTTAAAACAAGAATTTCTCGATCAAGGAAAATCTGAAGAAGAAGCTACTACATTAGCCATTCAAAACTTCGGAGAAGCCTCTACTTTAGGAACTGAAATTGACAAAGCAATGCAATCCTCTACGCAAAAATATGTACAGTGGATTGGCTGGGGATTATTTTTGCCGTATTCGTTTGTTTTATTATTTAAACTATTGCTCGGGAGATCAGCCTTTTACCTTGGTAATCTGACGTACTTCTTTGAAACAGGTGACTGGCATTCTATACACGGTGGGTTAATAAATTTAATTCCTTTTAAAAGTACAATCAACTATTTAAGTGGATTCGATCCTACTCATTTACTAGATCCTTATAATATAGACATCGTACTTATGAATACATTAGGAAACGTCATCATATTCATTCCATTCGGCTTCCTGCTACCTTTATTATTTAAACAAATAAACAATGTAAAAATGGCATCAAAAATTTTCATTAAGTTTATTTTATTAATTGAATCGTTACAACTCATTACTTTTACTGGTGTTTTCGATATTGATGACATCATATTGAATATGTTAGGTGCTTTAATTGGGTATGGTTCTTTTATTGGGATGAAGTATGTTTGGGACCGTGTTAAGTCTGTGGATAAAGTGGATACGATTTAGGTTCGGGATATACGGCCTGTTCTTCCTGTCGTAATTTGTTGATAAGTCGATATATTTCGCTGGAAACCTACCTGGGTATCTCAGTCTACTGACTTGAATCAAGTACAACATAAAAAAGCGCCCTGCACAGCAGGGCGCTTTTTTGATACATATATTAACCGATAGAACCTTCCATCTCAAACTTGATTAGACGGTTCATTTCAACTGCGTATTCCATTGGAAGTTCGCGAGTGAATGGCTCGATGAAGCCCATTACGATCATTTCTGTAGCTTCTTGCTCAGAAATACCGCGGCTCATTAGGTAGAATAATTGTTCTTCTGATACTTTCGATACTTTCGCTTCGTGCTCAAGTGAAACGTAATCGTTTTTGATTTCGTTGTAAGGAATTGTATCAGATGTAGATTGGTTATCCATGATTAACGTGTCACACTCGATGTTAGAGCGAGAGTTTTTCGCTTTTGGTCCGAAGTGTACGATACCACGGTAAGTTACTTTACCACCATGCTTCGCAATCGATTTAGAAACGATTGTTGAAGACGTGTTTGGTGCTAAGTGAATCATTTTCGCACCAGCATCTTGGTGTTGGCCTTTACCAGCAATCGCGATAGATAATGTTAAACCACGAGCGCCTTCACCTTTTAAGATTACTGCTGGGTATTTCATCGTTAATTTAGATCCGATGTTACCGTCAATCCATTCCATCGTTGCGTTTTCTTCACAAACCGCACGTTTTGTAACTAGGTTGTATACGTTGTTCGCCCAGTTTTGGATTGTTGTATAACGGCAATATGCATCTTTCTTAATGATGATTTCTACTACCGCACTGTGAAGTGAGTTAGTCGTGTAAACAGGTGCTGTACAACCTTCTACGTAGTGTACGTGTGCGCCTTCGTCTACGATGATAAGCGTACGCTCGAATTGTCCCATATTTTCAGAGTTAATACGGAAATACGCTTGAAGTGGTGTATCAACTTTAATACCTTTTGGAACGTAGATGAATGATCCACCAGACCAAACTGCAGAGTTTAATGCAGAGAATTTGTTGTCTGTTGGTGGGATTACTTTTCCGAAATGCTCACGGAAAATATCTTCGTTCTCTTTTAATGCGCTATCTGTATCTTTGAAGACGATTCCTAGAGCTTCTAGGTCTTCTTTCATGTTGTGGTATACAACTTCAGATTCGTACTGTGCAGATACACCAGCTAAATATTTTTGCTCAGCTTCTGGAATACCTAATTTATCAAATGTTGCTTTAATTTCATCAGGTACTTCATCCCAAGACTTCTCAGATTTCTCAGATGGTTTTACGTAGTACGTAATTTCATCGAAATCTAAGTCGTTTAAGTCGCCGCCCCATTGTGGCATTGGCATTTCGTAGAACTTATCCAGTGATTTTAAACGGAAGTCTAACATCCACTGTGGTTCTTCTTTCATACGTGAAATCTCTTCAACGATCTCTTTTGTTAAACCGCGTCCAGCACGGAAAATCGAAACGTCTTTGTCTTTGAAACCATATTTATAATCGCCGATATCTGGCAGTTGCTTCGCCATGTTGGTGTGTCCCTCCTTAGATAACCTCGTTTTTAGGAACCTTTAACATTACTTATCTTCGTTTAAGCCCTTTTCTAACGCTTTCCACGCTAATGTTGCACATTTAATACGTGCCGGGAACTTGCATACGCCTTGTAATGCTTCAATATCTCCTAAATCGATGCTGTCATCGTACTCTTTTCCTAGCATCATGTCAGAGAAAATTTTAGAAAGCTGAAGTGCCTCTTCAATTTTCTTACCTTTTACTGCTTGTGTCATCATTGAAGCTGAAGACATTGAGATAGAACATCCTTCGCCTTCAAACTTCGCCTCTTGCACAATACCTTCTTCTACTTTCATCGTAAGTTGAATACGATCGCCGCAAGTTGGATTGTTCAAGTTAACGGTAACACTATCTTCTAACACGCCATGGTTACGAGGATTTTTATAATGATCCATAATAACTTGACGATATAACGTATCTAAATTATTAAATGACATTTGTGAAATACTCCTTTGTCTTGATTAGCGATTCAACAAATGTATCAATTTCTTCTTTTGTATTATATAAATAGAAGCTCGCACGTGCTGTTGAAGAAGCTTTCAGCCACTTCATAAGCGGTTGTGCACAGTGGTGTCCTGCGCGAACCGCAATACCTTCTACATCTAATACAGTCGCTACATCGTGAGGATGTACGTCTTCAATATTAAATGTAACAAGACCAGCGCGATGCTTTGGACCATAAATTGTAACGCCGTCTACTTCTGATAGTCTTTCTAAAGCGTATTGCGCTAATTCATGCTCATGCTTTTCAATATTATGAAGACCGATTTCTTCTAGGAAATCAATTGCCGCACCAAGTCCGATTGCATTACCGATAATCGGTGTACCTGCTTCAAACTTCCACGGAAGCTCTTTCCAAGTAGATTCTTGTAAATCTACGAAATCAATCATTTCACCGCCAAATTCAATTGGCTCCATATTGTTTAGCAATTCTTTTTTACCATATAATACGCCGATACCTGTAGGTCCACACATCTTATGAGCAGATAGTGCGTAGAAATCACAATTTAAATCTTGTACATCTACTTTCATATGAGGTGTACTTTGTGCACCGTCAACGACCATAATTGCACCATTTTCGTGTGCGATTGCTCCGATTTCTTTTACAGGGTTAATCGTTCCAAGTACGTTTGATACTTGCATAATAGAAACGATTTTTGTATTCGGTGTAACTGTTTGACGAACATCTTCTAAAGAAATTGTACCGTCTGGTTGAAGCGGAAGGTATTTTAACGTTGCACCAGTTTTCTTCGCAACTTGCTGCCACGGAATGATGTTACTATGGTGCTCCATGTAAGAAATAACGATTTCATCGCCTTCTTTTACATTTTCAAGACCATAGCTAGCCGCTACTGTATTTAATGCAGTTGTCGTTCCGCGCGTGAAAATAATCTCTTCCATTGATTTCGCGTTAATAAACTTGCGAACTTTCTCGCGTGCACCTTCATACGCGTCGGTAGCTTTCGTACCGAGCGTATGAACACCGCGATGCACGTTAGAATTATATTCTTTATAGTAACGTTCTAACGTTTCAATGACTTGAATTGGTTTTTGAGAAGTTGCTGCACTATCGAAATAAACAAGTTGTTTGCCGTTCACTTTTTGATCAAGAATTGGAAACTGTTTGCGTATTTCATGAATATTCATTAGCGAACTTTCCTTTCAATTACCTCAACAAGCTGTGCCTTTACTCCTTCAATTGGAAGCTCATTAACTACAGGTGCTAAGAATCCATGGATGACTAAACGTTCTGCTTCGCGTTTTGGAATACCACGGCTCATCAAGTAGTATAGTTGGATTGGATCTACGCGGCCTACTGAAGCTGCGTGACCTGCCATTACATCATCTTCGTCGATTAAAAGAATTGGATTTGCATCACCGCGAGCTTTTTCATCTAACATAAGAACGCGAGAAGATTGTTGTGCATTTGATTTAGATGCACCGTGTTCAATCTTACCAATTCCGTTAAAGATAGATGTTGCGCTATCTTTTTGTACACCGTGTTTTAAAATCCAACCTTCAGAGTGTTTACCGAAGTGAACAACTTTAGTTGTAAAGTTTTGTGTTTGGTTACCACGGCCAATTGTTACTGTTTTCGTATCAGCATATGAACCGTCGCCCATTAAGTTTGTAACGTTCTCTGAAATTGTGTTTCCGTCATTCATAAGGCCTAGAGCCCAATCAATACGGCCGTCGCGTCCTACTGTGCCGCGGCGGTTAACGTAAGTTGTTACGTCTTTTGCTAATAGATCAACCGCACCGAATTTCACTTGTGCGCCTTGTTCCACGATTACTTCTGCTACGATATTTGCAATACCTTTAGCATTTTCATTTGCAACATAGTTTTCTACATAAGTTGCAGTACTGTTCGCATCAGCTACGAATAATACGTGGTTATATACGTTAGCTTCTTCGCCGTCTACTAAGAATACAGCTTGAAGTGGAGTTTCAAGAACAACGTTTTTCGGAACATATACGAATGCACCGCCGTTGATTAATGCAGCATGAAGTGCAGTTAGACGATGCTCGTCTACCTTCACGCCGTCTTTCATTAAGTACTTTTGTACTAGTTCAGCATGCTCAGTTGCAGCTGTTACGATATCTGTAAAAATAACACCTTTTTCTTTTGCTTCGTCTGCTAAAGAAACGAATGCAGTTGTACCAGTACGTTGCACTAATACGCTGTTATTTTCATCGATTAAGTTTTTCACTGCTTCTGGAAGCTCTGTTAAAGAACTTACAGGCTCTTGCTTAGCAGCGTCGCCTTTTCCGATAAAGTCCCATTTTTCAATTTTCGTTTTATCAGGCGTTGGCATTGGAAGTTCAGTTGCTTGTGCAAGAGCTTGTAAGCGGAACTCAGTCAACCAAGCTGCTTCGTTTACTTCGCTTGCGCGTTGACGGATTGTTTCTTGATCGAAAGGTAATGTACCGATTGTCATGTTTATGCTCCTCTCTTACGCTTCTTGCTCTGTTGTTTCGTCTTCAATACCTAATTCTTTTTTAATCCAGTCATAACCTTCAGCTTCTAGACGTTGTGCAAGCTCAGGGCCACCAGATTTAACGATACGACCGTTCATCATAACGTGAACGAAGTCTGGAGTGATGTAGTTTAATAAACGTTGGTAATGCGTAATCATTAGGCAACCGAACTCTTCGCCGCGCATTTCGTTAATACCTTTAGATACAACTTTTAATGCATCGATATCAAGACCTGAGTCGATTTCGTCTAAGATTGCGATTTTTGGCTCAATCATCATTAATTGAAGAATTTCGTTACGTTTTTTCTCTCCACCAGAGAAACCTTCGTTTAAGTAACGTTGTGCCATTTCTGGATCCATTTCTAGGAATTCCATGTTTTTATCTAATGTACGGATAAATTTCATAAGAGAAATTTCATCGCCTTCTTCACGACGTGCATTAATTGCAGAACGTAAGAAGTCAGCGTTTGTTACTCCGCTAATCTCACTTGGATATTGCATTGCTAAGAATAGACCTGCTTGTGCGCGCTCATCTACTTCCATTTCTAATACATCTTCACCGTCGATGATGATGCTACCTTCTGTTACTTCATACTTTGGGTGACCCATAATTGCAGAAGATAAAGTTGATTTACCTGTTCCGTTAGGTCCCATAATTGCGTGGATTTCTCCACCTTTTACTTCAAGGTTTACACCTTTTAAAATTTCTTTGCCGTCAATTGATACGTGTAAGTCTTTAACCGTTAATGTAGAACCAGCCATCTCAATACCTCCATTAATCCTATATATACATTTTAAAAATTCCTAAAACGTTCATATTCTCATTTTATTCTCATTCTAATTTTATATCAAATAAAATGATATCGCAAACGACGAAAAAAAGTAACAATTTTTTCACAAATGTATATAAGTATTTCCTTCACATCTTTCTATGATACACCTTTCTTCTTATTTATATAAAGAAAAAAGGACTGGTAATTTCCCAGTCCTTTCCTTATATTTATTCACTTACCGGAAGTACAGCACCTTTATATTCTTTATTAATAAAATCTTGAATTTCTTTTGAATGCAGTACTTCTACTAGCTCTTTAATTTCTTTTTTCTTCTCGTCACCTTTACGAACTGCAATAATATTTGCATACGGTGAGTCTGATCCTTCAATCGCAATTGCATCCTTTGTTGGATTTAATTTTGCATCAATTGCGTAGTTTGAATTAATAAATAAAGCATCTCCTTCATTATTTTCATATAGCTTCGGTGAAAGTCCAGGCTCAACATCTGTTTTAAACTTTAAGTTTTTCGGGTTTTCTACAACATCTTTTACTGTTGCTTTAACAACATCTACTCCGTCTTTTAATTTAATAACGCCGCCTTTTTGTAACAATGCTAACATACGGCCACGCTCCGCTACGTTATTACTCATAATAACTGTCCCGCCATCTGGCAAGTCTTTTAAGCTTTTATATTTCTTAGAATAAATGCCCATTGGCTCTAAATGGATTTTTCCTGCGTTTACAATTTTATATCCTTTTTCTTGAATTTCTTTATCTAAGTAAGGAATGTGCTGGAAGTAGTTCGCATCAATTTCCTTATCCGCTAGCGCTTTATTCGGCAACACATAATCTTGGAATTTTTTAATTTCTAATTTAATACCCTTTTTCTCTAATATCGGCTGAGCCTTTTCTAAAATAACAGCGTGCGGCACGTTAGAAGCTCCCACAACAAGCTTATTCTCCTCTTTCCCTCCGCAAGCAGCTAATGTAAATACAGACAGCGCTGTAACAACTGACAATAGAACCTTTTTCATATGATGTCCCCTACTCCCGTATAATTATGTAGTTATAAAAAGGGCCGGCATACACCAGCCCTTCCGCAGCAATTATTCTTTTACAGGAACAACTGCCCCTTTATATTCTTTATTAATAAAGTCTTCAATTTCTTTAGAGTGCAATACTTCTACAAGAGCTTTAATTTCTTTCTTATCTTTATCGCCTTTACGAACGGCTACTACGTTTGCGTACGGTGAATCATTACTTTCAATTGCAATTGCATCTTTTTCTGGGTTTAACTTCGCATCAATTGCATAGTTCGAGTTAATTAAAACAGCGTCGCCCTCTTTATTGTTATACACTTGTGGCAATAAACCAGGCTCGATATCCGTTTTGAATTTTAGATGCTTCGGATTATCCGCAATATCTTTTGTAGTCGCTTTAACTGGATCTAATCCGTCTTTAATTTTTAAAATGCCTTCTTTTTGTAAAATTGCTAAACCACGTCCATGGTCAGCAACTGAATTACTCATAATAATTGTCGCTCCGTCTGGAAGTTCTTTTAAGCTCTTATACTTTTGAGAGTACACACCAATTGGTTCTAAATGAATTTTCCCTGCTACTTCAAAGTCATATTTTTTATCTTTGATTTCTTTTTCTAAATACGGAATGTGCTGGAAGTAGTTTGCATCTAATTCCTTATCCGCTAACGATTTATTTGGTAATACGTAGTCTTGGAATTTTTTAATTTCTAACTCAATTCCTTTTTTCTCAAGTAACGGTTTTGCCTTTTCTAAAATTTCAGCGTGCGGTACGTTAGAAGCCCCAACAACAAGTTTCTTTTCATCTTTATCTTTCCCACCACAAGCAGCTAACCCAAAAATAGAAGTTGAAATAAGTGCTGTAAGTAATAATTTTTTCATTTGAAACATCCTCCCGTTTTTTATTATCGTTTATCTATTCGAGTCGTTACACGATCACCAATCCATTGAATGAAAAATACAACTAGTAATACACAAATTGTCGCAACGATTGTTACGTCGTTATTTCCTCGTTGGAATCCTTCTAAATAAGCAAGTGTTCCAAGGCCACCAGCACCAACAACTCCCGCCATTGCTGTATAGCCTACTAAAGCAATTGTCGTAACCGTAATACCAGATACTAATGCTGGTAACGATTCTGGAATTAACACCTTCAAAATAATTGTGCTTGTTTTTGCTCCCATCGCTTTTGAAGCTTCAATTACACCTTTATCAATTTCACGAAGGGCGATTTCAACCATTCTCGCGTAAAACGGTGCCGCTCCAATAATTAAAGCTGGAAGTGCAGCACTCGCTCCAAGAATTGTTCCAAGCAGAATCTTTGTGAATGGGATTAATAAAATGATTAAAATAATGAACGGTATCGAGCGGAAAATGTTTACGAACGCTCCAATCGCCGTGTTAACCGCTTTGTTTTCCCATAAATTATCTTTCGCTGTCATAAAGAGTAACAATCCTAAAATTAGTCCTAAAACAAATGTGGCAAGAGCTGCGATTGCCGTCATATATAACGTTTCACCAGTTGCTTCTAACATTTGATTCCAATCAACGTTTGTGAGTAACTTATCCATGTGCAATCACCTCCAGCTCTACTTGATCTTGATGTATTCCCTCTATTGCTTGCTGAATCGCTGTTTCCTCACCATTTAAATGAACAACTAAACTACCATAAGAACCATTATTCGTTTGTGCGATATTTCCTTGTAAAATGCTAACTTCTATATCACTGCGCTGCATTAATCTTTGAAGCACTGGTCTTTCTACAGCCTCACCGATAAACTGCAAACGAATTACTTTTCCATCTGGATACTTTTCAATTAAACTTTCAATCGTTTCATTTGTATCTTCAGAATCCGTTAACTGCTGTACAAATCGTTTCGTAATGTCTTTCTGTGGGTTACGGAATACATCAAGTACTGGACCAGTTTCTACAATCTTTCCTTTCTCCATTACCGCAACACGATTACAGATCTTTCGAATCACGTGCATCTCGTGTGTAATGAGTACAATTGTTAAACCGAGACGCTTATTAATATCTAATAATAAATCTAAAATTTGATCTGTCGTTTCTGGATCAAGAGCTGACGTTGCTTCATCACATAAAAGTACTTGTGGGTTATTAGCTAACGCTCTTGCAATCCCAACACGTTGCTTTTGTCCTCCGCTTAGCTGGGATGGATACGCGTCTCCTCTTCCTTCTAATCCAACAAGGTGAATTAACTCGTCAACACGTTTTCTTCTCGCCGCCTTATCGACACCTGCAATTTCAAGTGGGAACTCGATATTTTCACGTACAGTTCGTGACCACAGTAAGTTGAAGTGTTGAAAAATCATTCCGATTTCTTGTCTTGCCTTACGAAGTTCGCTTCCTGTAATTGCTGAAATGACACGATTTGCAATTGTAATTTGGCCAGAAGTTGGTTTCTCTAGCTGATTGAATAATCTAATTAAAGAACTTTTTCCAGCACCACTATATCCGATAACACCAAATATTTCACCTTTATCTATTTTTAAATTGGCATTATCTACAGCAGTGACATCACCGCTTTTTGCTTTATATATTTTCTTTACATTCTCTAATAAAATCATGGTGTATCACCCCTATTTTGTTTTGATCGACTCCGCAATTTTTTATTTTTGATGCGTGTAGTCCACCGTTATCACTACTTTTATTATTTGAATGTCCTCCACATTCAAACAACAAAAAAACCTTTCCGCTTTAGAGAAGCAGAAAGGTTTATATGCGTATATAACAACATTATCCCTCTCTCTCATCTCTCAAAGCATTCGCTTTGCAGGAATTGGCACCATTTCAACATAAGTTGACGGTTGCCGGGCTTCACAGGGCACAGTCCCTCCACCTCTCTTGATAAGAGAAATCAGATTACATTTTCGTCTGATTTGTAATTTATGAAATTGTCTATATTTTATGAATTGAATTGTATCAATATCCATACACCATGTCAACAGAAATTTTCGCAAAAAATGAAACTTCAGAATTTTAAGCACCTACTGACATTGGTTTACATATATGAAACATCGATTCAACTAATAGCATCGTTCGATACGTTCCCGAATATTGCACACGTCCATCATTCATTAGCATTTGCAATCGTACATTGCCGTTCACCAATTGTTTTATATCTTCCTCATCTACACAAACAATTTGCTCTGTTCCTCTTTCCTCATGTAGCAGCTCTATATAATCTCTTGAAATTTGTAACGAACAACTTTCATCTCCAAAGCGGAAATTAACAGTTTTTTCTCCTTGTCTTAAAAGCGGCTCTAAATGATATTGACCATTAGCGTAATTTACAAATGATTGCAGCAAAGAATATAATTTCACCCTAAATCACATCCTTCATATCACTTTCTATTACACATACCATTCCCTCTCACTAAAGAGCAATCCTGTTACTTTCGCTCGACAAATACTGTAATCACCCTGCATCTCGACATATTTCCCAAGAAATATGTCGAGGCGGCAAAAACTTTGCCGCCTACTTTAATTCCGTATATAAATATTCAACCGAATGAAATGCATATATCTTCTTCATGAGTGTCCCATTTTCAAAAACAAGTAAACACGGTACACTTTCGATTCCATACTCTTTCGCTAAATGCGGAGCATAATTTAAATCTAACATCCCAATTTTTAGATCCTCAATTGTCATCTCAACAACCGTTAACATCTTTTTTGCTAATTGGCATGTTCCACACATTGGAGTATATACATATAACACTGTTTTTTCTTCATTCTCTATTAAGGCTGTAGCTTCGGCTCCTGTCCAGTCAATCACTTCTATCATTCCTTACCGTAAATATTCTGTATAAACGTCAATGTCAGCTCCCCATAATACATTTGCTAAGTGTGAAGATGGCGCAGTTGCCACTTCTCGGTACGAGCGATCAATATAAATATGCTCTGCTTGCGGAAATTCTTTTCGAAATTGTTTCCTTAACTTTTCTCCAGCATCATCAGCATCCACTAGCACATACACTTCCTTATCAAAAAACTGATCAACGAGCTCATCCATTTTCGACAAACCAATTGTACCATTTGTACAAACAATTTCCACCGGTTCCCGAATAATAGATTCAATCTTTCTTCTATCTGATGTACCTTCTACAATAATGACTTTTTCTACATAAATCATATGTCATCACCCGATCACCATATACTATACAACCTTTAACTTAGTATATAGTATATTCGTTATTTTCATGTTGTTTCCTGTTTATTTTTGCAAAAGAAAAGCAGAAGCGACTGTTTAGCCCTGTTGGCTAAGGTTCTTTCGCACAGAAGACGCTTTTTGTCTTCTCGTGCGGAAGGTTCTTAGACATGAAGGGCTAAGAGGTGGAGCTGGATCATAATGAAAAGCACAAGCAGCTCGTTCAGAACAGGAGGGCATTGGAACTCCTGAGCTAGAGGCGCCTTTTGCCTCAAGTGAAGGAGTGAAATGACCGACTGTTCTAGCTGCTGGAGCTGGATCATAATGAAAAGCGCAAGCGGCTCGTTCAGAACAGGAGGGCATTGGAACTCCTGAGCTAGAGGCGCCTTTTGCCTCAAGTGAAGGAGTGAAATGACCGACTGTTCTAGCCGCTGGAGCTGGATCATAATGAAAAGCGCAAGCGGCTCGTTCAGATTACAAAGCCCCATGAAACCTTACCGAAAAACATTCATTCCCATAATAGCTTATTCATTCGCACTCGTTTTTAAATGCATTATGTAACACAAAATAAAAAAGGACAGCACAAAGGCTGTCCTTTAGTCGACTATAATTAGTCTTGGTTTGTCATTTCTGCATATTTTTCAGCAGTTAATAACTTTTCAACTTGGCTTGCATCAGAAAGTTCAACTTTAACCATCCATGCACCCTCGTATGGAGATTCGTTAACAAGTTCTGGTTGGTCACTTAATTCTTCGTTTACTGCTACAACTTTACCGCTTACAGGTGCGTATAACTCAGAAACTGTTTTAACAGATTCTACGCTGCCGAATGGCTCGTCAGCTTCGATTGTTGCACCTACTTCAGGAAGTTCAACGAATACGATATCGCCTAGCTCACCTTGTGCAAAGTGAGTAATACCGATAACAACTTCATTACCTTCAGTTTTTACCCATTCGTGTTCTTCAGAGTAACGTAAATTATTTGGAATGCTCATGACTGTACCTCCAGTGAATGTATTAATTATGTAAAAATACCTTATTGGTACTTTTTCCACACACTTTCAAACTGCTCTTCGTTAAAACCAAGTGTTACCTTCGTTCCATCTGTTACAATTGGACGTTTAATCAACATGCCATCAGATGCTAAAAGCTCGTACATTTCGTCTTCACTTGCATCTTTCAACTTATCTTTCAGACCAAGTTCACGGTAACGCATTCCACTTGTATTAAAGAATTTTTTTAATGGTAATTCACTTTTTTCATGTAAATTACGTAAATCTTCTTTTGATGGTGGATTTTCAACAATATGAATCATCTCATATGCTACATCGTTTGCCTCAAACCATTTCTTTGCTTTTTGACATGTGCCACACTTTGGATATGAATAAAATGTTACTGTCATAAATTCACCTACTTTTTTACTAACCTTTACCTTTATCATATAGAAAACGTTTTATTATTTCAAACCATTATTCGCTAAACTTTTACTTATTTCGTGATAATTTTTAATAATCCTGCGAATTTTTCTTATTTTTCCGCCATTTGTTAAGAAAAAATAAATATATAAATTTTTTAGATCCTTTCCCAATTCCTCGCCGAACATATATCTTAAACAAACGTTTGATTAACTCACTATTTTTCTTTGTTCACCCTTGAGCTGCAACAATTTCTCCCTAGCGAACATATACCTTAAACAAACGTTTGATTAACTCACTATTTTTCTTTGTTCACCCCCTGAGCTCCATCGATTTCTTCCTACCGAACATACATCTTAAACAAACGTTTATTTAACCAGTTCAGCCTAGTCACAAAATCTAGAAATAATTCACATGACAAAGGCGTACAGATAAAAGGAAATAACGATTTTGGCCGTAATAGTGAGAGTATTCCATGATGTTAAAGAAATTACTGCAAAGAAAAAAGACGCATTTAAATAGATGCGTCTTTTGGCGATGTTTCTTTTGTGAAATCATATAAAGCAATTGCGCCTAAAATAACCAATATACTTTCAGGGGCATCTAACAAAATAGTTCTCCAAGTTTCTGATACTACCCATTTAATACCTGCTGATTCAAGATATGCTTGAAAATAACTGATTGTAAAATCAATTACAAATAAACATACAAGTAATGTTAGACCGAATCGAATTAATTTCTTGTTTTTAAACATGTAACACCTCTCAAAATTCATTGGATATTTCTAATTTTAGTTCATTACATATAAAAATCTCTATATTTAATTTTAACATATAAAAATTCCAAATAAATACAATATGCATATTTGCATATTTCGTGTATATTGAGGAATTACTGTTAATAAAAAAGCCCTACTAGTGTAGGACAAAATGGCTTTAGCAACCCCAACAAATAATCGCATAAATAACGAAATTATTTGAACCACTGTATAGTCAATCCCCGCCCTTGAAATACGGGTAAATCCCTGTTCCTGGCTACTAACCCTAATGAATAACCCACCGCATAACACTACAACGGATGGATACTATTGAGCTCATAATTAAGAAATTACTACAAAGAAAAGCCATGAATAAACATGACTTTCATAGCATAATCACTTCTATATTCAATACAAATTAAAGTGAATTATATTTCTTTACTTTTAAAGGAATAGATATTACATATAAATCTATTGCATAAGTAATAATCAAAATCCCTTTTCCTTCATCAGCAAATTTTGCTTGCAGAAACTTTTCTGAAACTTTCCTTTTTCCCCATCTCTTTGGAAGGTATTCGAATCCTAAGAACATAATAATAGCCCAATACTCATTAACTTAACTACTTTTCTTTTTTCCATGATATTTCAAATTCTCCACCATGTTCTTCTGTTATAATTTTAACTTTATATGTATCATCTTTAGACACTTTAATATTATTTTTACTGTTTCCACTATTAACTTCCAGTATTGTATTATCATTTGAATCCAAAACATAAGCCTTTATGGTTCCTTGCTTAGTTTTATCATCAAAGGTAAATGTCCAGCTTTCACCTTTTTTTACATCCATATCTTGAGTTGCAAAACCTGTGAAACTTTTATACTTTCCATCTATGCTATTTGAACCTCCATGAACCTTACCACCAACAATCGTTCCCTCTCTTGTAAAACAACCACTAAGAACCACCAAACATAGAACAAATAATAATGTATTTTTAATAATTTTCAACATCATTCCCCCTTATTCTCACAATAAATACCCCCTATTTACATTCAAAAAAACTATAGCATCTATAATATTATTTTAACTCTTCATGCAACTTCATTTACATATCCAGTAAAAATCACCTCTGATATATGTTCATGATTAAAAAACATATTATATTCAGTTGAAATATTTCCGATAGGATAATAACAAGCTACATAATCCCAAGTTTTCTTAGTTTTTGAATCTTCTTGTTTTCTATCATATATCATTAATAGCTGTTCCCATGTTTTAAACCCCACAACTGAACCAACCAGAAGTAATGTATCTTTCTCTATTTTAATTAACCTCTTTATTTAATGAAAAATTTACCTATTTTATATAAAATTAAAAAACTAATAGGAACTGTAATTA
>NZ_QNUD01000044.1:0-58984 GCF_008042405.1 Bacillus sp. SH7-1 | reverse complement strand
CTACTGGTCCTACTGGTTCTACTGGTTCTACTGGTCCCACTGGTCCCACTGGCTCTACTGGGACAATCTCATTAGCTTTCGGTAATTTTTGGCAATCAGACTTTATTAACATTCCTATTGGAGGACTTTTTTCTTTTAACCAGAGTGGACCAATTGCAGGGGGCGTTTCTTTATTAAACCCTACTACAATTAGCATCACACAAGCTGGTATTTATCAAGTGTCTTTCATTGCTTCAATTGATTCAAGTTTGATTACTACATTTCCTTACGCGGCTGGCATTTCTATACTCTTAAATAATAATCCAATACCAAACGCTCAGGGAAGTTTTGGTATTTTAATTTTAGCTCCAGTGAGTATAACTTGTAATCAACTTACTGGTCAATTGATTTTGTCAGTTCCAGCCAATTCAACAATTAGTCTAACAAATATTGGAAGTGATAATATTATAACCTGTGATGATGGTATAAACGCCTTAGAATTAACCATTTTCAAATTAAACTAATAACAGTATTCTTTAAAACTAACCGCCGTTATGGTACCCATTTCTCAGTTTAAAGAAAGTCAAACTTTAATCAGTGGGGGTTTTGTTCATTCCACACTGATTATTAGCCCTCAGCAATCGGGCTTTTACAGACAGCAGGGCTTCCACCTAACTTCTCTGCTCCAGTCAAATTTTTAGGTGGGAGTCTTAGTGCCTGCAAATGGAGCCGATTCTTTTCTCCATTCCCTGCTAAATGAATTTCATTTTCACACCTCAAGCTCATTTAAATAAACATTCAACTCCTCTCGCTTTTGATATATTTTCAATTAATAAACACGCTATAAGTTCCATATTGAACTTAATTTTCAATTCAAATTTAGCAATGAATTTCACTAACTCAAAAAATAAAAGCCAGCCTCAATAAAGAGAACTGACTTCTATCTAGAAAACTATATAAATTATAAAATTTTCACTTTAACTGTTTGTCTTCCCCAATTCATAGCCTTACTTTTTGAACCCATTAAAACATCAATGCGATTACCTTTAATTGCACTTCCCGTATCACCAGCAATTGCTTCTCCATAACCTTCTACCCATACTTTAGATCCTAATGGGATTACTTTCGGATCAACTGCGATAATTCTCATATTCGGATTAGCCGTTAAATCATGCCCCATCGCAGTTAAAACGCGTCCACCATATGTACCATTTTCACTTGGATCAGCAGTATATGCTGTCGCTACGACCGTTAATTCACGTTTAGCGGACTGTGTGTTATTTTTAGACTCTTCTTTTGCCTTTATTGCTTCTCGTTCTCTTGCTTCTTCCTTAGCTTTGGCTATCTCTTGTGCTTTTGCTTCTTCCTTGGCCTTGGCTATTTCTCGTGCTTTCGCTTCTTCCTTAGCCTTGGCTATTTCTCGTGCTTTTGCTTCTTCCTTAGCTTTCGCTATTTCTTGGGCTTTTGCTTCTTCTTTAGCTTTCGCTATTTCTTGGGCTTTTGCTTCTTCCTTAGCTTCCGCTATTTCTTGGGCTTTTGCCTCTTCCTTAGCTTTCGCTATTTCTTGGGCTTTTGCCTCTTCCTTAGCTTTTGCTATTTCTCGTGCTTTTGCTTCTTCTTGGACTTTCACTTCTTCCTTAGGTTTTACTACTTCTTGGACTTTTACTTCTTCCTTAGGTTTTACTACTTCTTGGACTTTCACTTCTTCCTTAGGTTTTACTACTTCTTGTTCTTGGACTTTTACTTCTTCCTTAGGCTTTGCTTCTTCTTGGACTTTTACTTCTTCCTTAGGTTTTACTACTTCTTCACTTCTTCCTTAGGTTTAATTGTTTCTTTTGCCTTTGTTATCTTCTGTGTTGTAGCTTCTTCCTTAGCTTTAACCGCTTTTTGTACTTTCGCTACTTGCTTCGATTTCTCATCGGCCTTTTTTTCAATTGGTGCTGTACTTGATAAGAAAGAAACATTTGCATAAGCTGTTTTTCCTTTATACTCAAATTGCAGCCATCCATCTTTTACTTGATGCGTTGATTCAATTACATCATCTTTTTTTAGTCTGCCAAGAATTTTTGATTCTGTGTTTGATTCAGAACGTACATTTAACAAGTCTGCTGTTACATGGTAAATATCTTTTGTAAACTCCGAGCTTACAAATACTTCTTTACCATTCAACTCAATTTTTGACCAACCCTCTTCGGTATTGATGACTTTTAACTCTTGCCCATTTTTTACCTTTTCGACGACTTTTGATTCCGTAGTCGGTTTTTCACGTACGTTGAGTACATCTGCTGTTACGATCGTTTCTGCGGTAGCAGTTGTAGTAAATGCACCCAATCCAAAAACAGTTGCTGTTGCTGCACCAATTACTTTTTTCATATTAACCTCCGTTATATTTTTTTGAATTCTATCGAATTCTCCCATCAAATCAAAGGATTTTATGGAAGAATTCGCAGCAGTATATTTATACCATTTAATATACTGCTATTAAAACTCTTTATTCTAATACTATCAAATTCTCATTTCTAATTCTATATATTATAACTTTCCATATCTCCTATAAACGTTCAATCCCCCTCTTCAAACTTAATAGTTTTCTTACAATTAATAAAAAATATAGAAAACGAATCTATCCTCAATATAACCAGAAATACACATATGACATGTTACGACTTTAGTAAAGATCGTACAAATGAACTTTTAAAACATTACAAGATTCAGGTAATCTTACATTAGATGGAGCGTGTTTTACTGAAAACAACGGTTATGATAGTGTAAGTAATAATGTTAAAGACAATCTTTTCTGAAAAACAATTAAAATTTTAGTTTGGAGGAATACTATGCAAAAACTATATTTTAATAAATTTGAAGCAACAAATTTCGATGTATATTTTCAACTCGTTTCAATGAAAAAGTGATGGCACAAATTACTGAACGTGCCATTCCGTTAGAAGAAGCACAAACTGACTTTAAAAAGTTGATAAATCGTAATGAAAAACATCAACTATTCGGTTCTTATAAAGTATTTGACTTTATTACAAATGAATATATTGGACTTGGCCACATTACGTTGAGTGAGGAGAATGAAAAAGAAGCTGAAATTGGATATATGTTTTTACCCGAACATTGGGGAAAAACATATGGTAGTATGGTTGCACAAGAGTTAATGAATTTAGTAAAACAGACAGATGTAAACGTACTAAAAGCAATTATTGATCCAAACAACATCCCTTCGCGCAAAATTTTACTAAATGTCGGTTTTACATCTGAGAAAGTTTGTGAGATTGATGGATTGTCTGGAGAGATATTACGTACATATATTTAACTAAATAAAAGGCAATACTACTAGTAGTATTGCCTTTGTCTCTTAGCCATCATTTCACGGAATTATGGCTTTTTCTATTTACCATTATTCATAATTTTAAATTGATGGCTGCGTTATTTATTGCAGACAATCAATCTTCCTACTATACAATAGAAAACGTCATATACACTCCAACAATGAAAAATACGGCAAGTGTCTTAATTATTGTAATACCAAAAATCTCTTTATAAGCTTCCCGGTGCGTTAATCCTGTAACTGCAAGTAAAGTTATTACTGCTCCGTTATGAGGTAAAGTATCCATACCTCCTGCCGCCATAGCAATTACACGATGCAGCACATCTAACGGAATATCAAAGTTCGCTGCCGCTTCAATATATTTTTCTGCCATTAAACCTAATGTAATACTCATTCCACCCGAGCCTGATCCCGTCAGCCCGCACAATATATTCGTCATGACTGCTCCACTAATTAAAGGATTTGAGAAAGTCCCCGTTAAATAGTTTTGAATCATGATAAATCCAGGTAAAGCTGCTATAACGGCACCAAATCCATACTCGGCTGCAGTGTTCATAGCTGCTAAGATTGAACCACTCACACCAACGCTTGTAATTGATTGAAAATGTTCTTTTACCGCTTGGAAGTTTAATAATATAGCAGATAATATTCCGATAAGAAGTGCCATTTCCACTGACCAAATCCCCACGACTTGTCCCATATCAATTGTTCCGTACTCCTTCAAACCTATGGATGCAAAATCAAATCCCTTTGTATACCAAACCGGAATGAATTCTGTAAAGACTTTATTCATCACTCCAACCAGTACAAGCGGGAGAAATGCTATCCAGTAACTAGCTGGAATTACATCGCTGGAAGCAATCGGATTTTGCACCAATTGCGTGCTAGTTGTAGCAGCCATCTCAGAAGTAGCACCACCTTTTCCGAAGTACCCCTCTCCCTTTGCAGCAGCCTTCTTCCTACATCTTTCCAAATACAACATGCCACATATAAAGATAAACAGTGCTCCTATAATTCCTAATGTAGGAGCGGCATAAATATCTGTTTTAAAGAACGTAGTTGGAATAACATTTTGGATTTGAGGCGATCCAGGAAGTGAATCCATCGAAAACGTAAATGCACTGAATGCGATTGTTGCTGGAATGAGACGTTTCGGAATATCCGCCTCGCGAAATAATTGCGCCGCAAATGGATAAATAGCAAATACTGCGACAAATAAACTGACACCACTGTATGTAAGAATCGCTCCCATTAATACGATGGAAAGAATTGCTCTTTTCACGCCTATAAAACGGATAATAATTTTCGCGATTTTTTCTGCTATTCCAGTGATTTCTACCACTTTACCAAATATCGCTCCAAGCAAAAATACAGGAAAATATAATTTTATGAATCCGACCATCTTCGCCATAAAAACATTAGAAAAGAATGGTAAAACATTCGCCGGTTCTGTTAAAAACACAGCGAGCAACGCACATAACGGAGCGAATAAAATGACTGAGAATCCTCGGTAAGCCACAAAAATAAGCAAGCCAAGCGATAACAATACAATCAATAAATCCATAACCCCCATCCCCCTCAATAATATGGATTTTTTAACTTTGTATCCTTTTCTGTTTGTATATATTGTGGTAATGCCTGCCAGAGGCAGGCATTACTTTTTGGCATATTATAGTTATAGCTTTTTATTTATGATGAAAGATTGGTGCCCTCTTTTCTATAAAGGCCTCCACTCCCTCTCTTACATCACTCGTTTGAAACACATGTCCGAAATTTTCAGCTTCTATTTTTAGTCCTTCCTCAAGAGAAGAAGATAGCCCCTTATCGATAGATTGCTTCATCAAAGATAATGCAGGAAGAGAGAATCGAGCCATCTTCACAGCTAATTCCTTCGCCTTATTCAGCGATTTGCCACGCGGAACAACATGATTTACCAAACCAACTCGCCATGCTACTTCAGCAGTGAGTGGTTCACCAGTAAACATCATTTCCTTCGCACTTGCAGTTCCTATTAATCGAGGCAAACGTTGTGTTCCTCCCGCACCTGGAAACAAACCTAATTTCACTTCTGGAAGCCCGATTTGGGCGTGTTCTTCAATAATCCGTAAATCACACGATAAAGCTAATTCACACCCGCCCCCAAGGGCTAATCCGTTAATAGCAGCAATTACAGGCTTCGGCAATCTTTCTATTTTATTTAACGGATTCTGAAGCCACAATGATTTTCCCTCCGCATATTCAATCCCTTTCCCAATCCATTCCGGAAACGACTTAATGTCCCCTCCTGCAACGAAGGCCTTTTCTCCAGCGCCAGTTAGAAGTACAACAATTACTTCATCATCCCTTTCAATTTCATCGACCACTACCGTCAGTTGTCCTATCACAGCACCACTTAGTACATTCACTGGAGGATTATCAATGATAATCCTTGCGATTCCATTTTCTTTGGACCATGTAACAACCCGTTTATTTTCCAATCCAATCCCCTCTTTCCAAAATGTAATAAAGTAAAGTCATCACATCAACTCGTTCTTTTAATTACATAACCGACCTGTTCGCGATCCCAAGCACTGCCGATTCCTTCCTCCTGCAGCTTGAACTTTTGAATCCGTTCCGTCGCAGTTTTTGGGAAAGTTTCACTGAACTGAACATATCGAGGTACCATAAAGTAAGCCATACGTTCTTGACACCAATCTATAACCTCTTCGTGGGACATCGTTTCATCTTTCTTTACTATCACATATAATTTGACATCCTCTTCTCCCACTTCTGAAGGGACACCGATGGCCGCGGATTCAAGTACTTTCGGATGATTATTCACAACTTTTTCGATTTCCCAAGAGGAGATATTTTCCCCGCGCCTCCGGATACACTGTTTGATTCGATCACTAAAATATAAGTAACCTTCCTCATCTAGATAACCGCGATCTCCTGTATGGAACCATCCCTCCCTCATCGCCTCCTCTGTTTTATCAAGCATTTTATAATAACCTTCCATGAATGCTTGTCCCTGTAATGAGCGAATGAAAATCTCTCCAATTTCACCGGTCGGTGCTTCATTTCCATCCTCATTGACAATCTTCGTCTCTACGTAAGAATATGGTTTTCCTATAGAAGGCGGCTTATTGGCATGCAATGGATTCGTTACACAAAAACCCGTTGTTTCCGTTAATCCGTAGCCTTCCACAATCCGTACACCAAATCTCTCCTCAAAAGGCTTCCAAAATTCCTTAGGAGTAGCAGCACAAGCCGTTATCCTTACTAAATTGTCATTATCGTCTTCTTTTTCTGGCTGCTTGCAGAGAATAGGAATTATAGATCCTAAAGAATTAAAAATGGTTGCGCCATGACTGCGAATTTCATCCCAAAATTTAGAAGCACTAAACCGCTTACCTAGAGCAATCGTCGCATTGGAAGAAATGGATCCGAGTACTGTATGGGCCTGGGCATTTATATGAAATAACGGAAGCGCTGTAAATAAGACATCTGTTGACCTTGCGCCAACCATATAGTTGGCAAATGACTGCGCAGAATTTACATAGGCAGCATGACTTAACATGACTCCTTTAGGTAATCCAGTCGTTCCAGAAGTATAAAGGATACTGTTAATAGAAGTAGAGGAAACAAATACAGTTGGAAGGTGATGATTATTTGTATTTAGTACATCTTTTAATTCGATTACTAACCGCTCTTTACCATCACCCGCAATGACTGCGCTTTCATTCTTTCCGTAAGTAACAATTTGAATGTCCATATGTATAAATGACAAACAAGAGACAATTTGAGGAATAAATTCCTTATCAACGATAATTAACTTACAATCAGAGTGAGATACAATATACTGCAAACCTTCTCCTTTTAAATGCACATTCAGAGGCACCGCAATTGCTTCCATAAAAGATAAAGCAAACCATACATCCAGATATTCAGGAGTGTTATGAAGCATAATACAAACTTTGTCTCCTTTTTGAATACCGAGTTCACAAAATCCCGCTATGGCTCTTGTAATTCGATGATATAGCTCCTCATACGTAACCCTTTGTTCTTCAAATTGTAAATACACTTTATTTGGTGTTTTTTCGATACTTTGCATAATAATATGCGGTAAGCTATGATTTTCCAGCATTGCATTCCATCCCCTTCCTGCTAAAGTCCTTTTTATTTACATAGCAAGAAACATGCCAAAAGCTACTCATTCCCTATTTCCTTATTCCTTCGTAATCTCCCTTACTTTTCTAACCTCACATGTCGCATTTGCGCTACAAACATTAGCAACCATGTCGCATCTATAAGAAAATGTCGCAAAAAATAGACAGTGTTTATTGCCACAAACAAAAAAAGGGCCTGTTTGCCCTTTACATTCCTTTATGACATTTCGTATTTTTCTATTTTTCGATATAAGCTGGCCCGATGAATTCCTAAAAGTTCGGCTGCCTCTTTTACATTTCCAACTGTTTTTTCCAAAGCTCTCGTAATCGCACGTTTTTCAGCAGACTCTACTTCTGCCTGCAGTAAATAACTCATCTCATGCTTCTCCTGGTCCAAAGTAAATATTTCATGGTATAACGTTTCTTCCAAATCTTTTTTCCTTAAATAGGCAGGAAGATGATGCACTTGAATAATCATCCCTTCTATAACATTCATCGCTCGTTCTAACACATTCTCTAGCTCCCTAATATTCCCTGGCCAATCATGCTCCATGAATATATCTCTCACTCTCTCATCTAATGAAATAACGTTACTACCTAACTCACCATTCAATTTCTTAATTAAAAATTCCGTTATATGCATCATATCTTCTTTTCTCTCTCGTAACGGTGGAATACCAATCTCAAACACATTCAGCCTATAATATAAATCCTCCCTGAACTCCCCTCTTTGCACCATTTCACGGAGATTTCGATGTGTCGCCGCAATGAAACGAACATCAATCTTTTGAATTTTGGTACCTCCAATTCGTTCAATCTCTTTCTCTTGCAATACACGAAGCAACTTCACCTGCATGTCCAAAGACATATCACCGATTTCATCTAAAAACAACGTTCCCTTATCGGCTAACTCAATCTTCCCAGGCTTACCGCCTTTTTTCGCTCCTGTAAAAGCCCCTTCTTCGTATCCAAACAATTCAGCCTCCAAAAGATTCATCGGAATCGCAGCACAATTTAATCGAATGAATGTATCACTAGCACGCGGACTTGCACGGTGTACCGCATGAGCAAAGAGTTCCTTTCCTGTACCACTTTCTCCTCTTATCAAAACAGTAGACCGACTTTTAGAAACCTTCAAAGCCATCATTTTGACTTCTTTCATTTTTGCACTCTCACCTATAATGCTTTGAAAGGAAAGCCGCCCTTCTTGCAGCCGCTGTAATTCAGTTTGATAGTATGATAACTTTGATTCCATTTCACTAATTTGATCTCCTAAAGCTTTAAATTGCTGTATATCATGAAACATAATTTTACCAATTGCTCCAATAATCTTTCCTTCTTTAATAATAGGTATGCGCGTTGCGATTATATTCCGATTACTTATACGCTGGATATGCCCAATTTCCATCCGCCCCGTCTTTACAATAATATGCATCCTCGTATTCTCAACAACCTCCGTACAATGCTTTCCAATCGCTTCCTTCGGATCATTAATTCCTAAAAATTGAGCATACGAGCCACTTAAAAAATTGACAATTCCTTGTTCATTTACCCCTAGAATGCACTCAGACAGTAAATTTAAGGCACTTTCATATCGACTTATGGCACTTTCTAAAGACTGTATACTTTTACCTTTGCTTTCCAGAATGATAATTGATCCGTATTCTGTCTCATTCTGATATACACGGGACTCATTCACAGTTAAAACTTGGTTGCCACTCCTATATTCATACCTATACAAACTATCATTTTGATTCACGAGTAGCTTTTTACGATCAGGAATAATCGTTGATATATGCTCACCTACTATTTCATTGTCTTTTTTATGTAACATGATACAGAATAGTTTGTTGCTATATGTGATGATTCCATCATGACTTATAACAGCAATTCCGTTATTCATTACTTGAAGAGCCTGACTAGTTACCTGCAAATTCATTCGTTCGTCCATATGCATTTGAAAGCCCCCCATCCAATTGCGCTCTTTTTCGCATGTATTATATATTCATTTTAAATATTTACTTTCCTTTGGTTTTTCCGTTTGAAGTTATAATTTCTTGAATTAGTTCAATAGCTAATTCACCGGTGAGTTCTTTTTTGATACTAGGAAGTTTTTAATAAAATGAAGAAACAGTTGGTGGATTGCCTTCCATCAACTGTTTTCATTACGAATATTGGTGATAATAACCATAATTATCAGGTTTACTTTAGCATAAAGTCCTATCTCCAAGCTTCCAACTAAACCATCTTCCATGCCCTTCCGTTTCTCCAACCGTTTCACGATATTCGTTGCCGTTAATATAATAATCAATATGAAAGTCCCGGTCCCACATGTTGTTATAAAGATGGAATACATCACGCTTTGCACCGATTTCTTGGATTTGTTTTTCTAGCTTACGTTTTACTTGTTCAGGTATTTGATTTGCGACGTGTGTATGGAAAATACAGATAACCGCATCATCATTTATTTGTTCAATAATAGATGGTAATAGTTCTACACCATTTCCTTCTATTAATTTGACAGACTCATTTTTTACTAAAGTTGCTGCTTGGTCAAACGTTTCTAGTCTTTCTTTATGTTCTGGCCAAATGAGTGCACGTAGCCATAAATAATCTTCGTCACTATGTAAATCATTCACATGTAAATCTAGTCCGATTCTTTCTACGACAGGTGGACTTTCTTTTAATAAATGAGGCACATTCTCCCCTCTTATTTCAGAAGTTAAATGTACATTCGAATTTATATTTCCGTATGTTTCACCTGTACCGTACGAATAGCTATATTGGTCCCAAAATAGTTGTAATCCAGAACTTGTACCAATTTCTATTAACGCTAACGGTTTATTCACTTTATTAAATATGTAACTGAAACTTGGATATAAGTACGCACATCGTCTTACTTCGTTCGTTTGAACGAGTTTCGTTTGTAATAAATTAATAATTTCTTCTCTGTACATTTTACAGAAATCTTTAAAATGATCAAAAGCTTGATCTAAATTCGTATTGGCATGTTCAACTAAGCTACTATAATACGTTTTTAGATGATGTTCTTTCCCTGCTAGCAATAAATAATGTACTGCACCTAATAATAAGTTTGGGACTGGTTGACCTGCTTGAGCGTAGGAAGATAGTGTAAGTACTTCCTCATCTTCAGCTATTTTTATTGCTACGTATTCATATAAGTCACTTGACCCTTTACATTCTTTTATTGAAAAATTTCGAAATAAGTTTGCGATTTGTTCTTGTGTACGCATGTGCATCCCTCCTTTTAAATTTCAGAATAATCATACAATAAGCGGAGCAAAAAGTCCCATAAAAAGGTATCCTTTCTACCCACTTTTGGATACGTAAGCTTTTTCGAGATAATTTCAAACTGTAATTTTTTTCTATTCATTAACTGAAAAGTGCTTGTTAAATAAGAATTTTGGCAAATAAAGCGTTAAATATTTTAAAATTATCAGATAACACTAGATATTTTAGTCTATTAATTATTATAATAGAGTATGAGATGGTTATATAATTGAGACAAAAAAGGTATACACCTAGGTGGGGCCTAGGCGGTGTTTCTCTTTTACGGCTTAGACATAGAAAACACCTACTCTTTTTTGCCAATATAGGGGATGGAGAGATTATCATGAGCAACATGCAGCAAAAAACAGACGTTATCTTAATTGGTGCAGGAATTATGAGTGCAACGTTAGGCTCATTACTAAAAGAATTAGCACCTGAATGGGAAATTAAAGTTTTTGAAAAACTCGCAAGTGCCGGGGAAGAAAGCTCTAACGAATGGAATAATGCAGGTACAGGGCATTCTGCGCTTTGCGAACTGAACTATACTTCCGAAAAATCTGACGGATCTATAGATATTAGTAAGGCTGTAAAAGTGAATGAGCAATTCCAGCTTTCAAGACAATTTTGGGCATATCTTGTAAAAAGCAAACTAATTCGTAATCCACAAGATTTCATTATGCCTCTACCTCATATGAGTTTAGTACAAGGTGACAAAAATGTTGAGTTTCTAAAAAAACGTTTTGAAGCGCTTTCAAAAAATCCACTGTTTCAAGGAATGGAATTTTCCGATGCTCCTGAAACATTAAAAAAATGGCTTCCACTCATTATGGAAGGACGTACATCTAATGAACCGATGGCTGCAACAAAAATTGACTCTGGAACAGATGTTAACTTCGGTGCATTAACACGAATGTTGTTTGATTACTTAAAAGCGAAAAATGTCGAGCTAAACTACAAACATAGTGTCGAAAATATTAAACGCACGAAGAATGGTTTGTGGGAAGTAAAAGTACACGATATGAATAGTGGTAAAATTGAACATCATACAGCAAAATTCGTCTTTATTGGCGGCGGTGGTGGTAGTCTACCTCTACTACAAAAGACTGGCATTCCTGAATCAAAACATATCGGTGGATTCCCTGTAAGTGGACTATTTATGGTATGTAAAAATCAAAAAGTTGTAGAGCAACATCATGCGAAAGTATACGGTAAAGCTAAAGTTGGCGCTCCGCCAATGTCTGTACCTCACCTTGATACGAGATATATAGACAATAAAAAAGCTTTACTATTTGGACCGTTCGCAGGGTTCTCACCTAAATTCTTAAAAACTGGCTCAAACCTTGACTTAATTGGTTCTGTAAAACCGAATAACGTCTTAACGATGTTAGCAGCTGGTGTAAAAGAAATGGGATTAACAAAATACTTAATTCAACAAGTTATGTTATCACACGAAAAACGTATGGAAGAATTACGCGAATTCATTCCGAACGCGAAAAGTGAAGATTGGGATATTGTAGTTGCTGGGCAACGTGTGCAAGTAATTAAAGATACTGATGCTGGCGGTAAAGGTACACTTCAATTCGGTACAGAAGTTGTCAGTGCAGCTGACGGCTCAATCGCTGCATTACTAGGTGCTTCACCAGGTGCCTCTACTGCCGTTCACGTCATGCTTGAAGTATTAGAAAAATGTTTCCCAAGCCGCATGATAGAATGGGAAGAAAAAATAAAAGAAATGATTCCTTCTTATGGCATTTCACTAACTGAAAATCCAAGATTGTTCCAAGACCTTCACACTTCTACAGGTCGTACGCTTGGATTAAATGAAAAAGAAACGGTTCATAATTAATGAAGAAATTAAAAAACGCCCGATATATTCGGACGTTTTTTTGTTACTAGAAATTATATTTATCGATATTCTCCTTCGTAAATACAACCCGCTCTGGTAATACGATAATTCCGTTTCCTTCTGCCTCATAATCATAACCTTGAATGGAATTTGGCTCTACTTTCACTTTTCCGATTCCTTTTACTTCAAAGCTATCCCCTACTTTTAACTTCTTCCCTTTTACAACAATTTCATTCGCAACATACGTAGCGAGTGCGCCTTGCTGTTTTACATCCCATAAACCAAATTGCGCTACTGTACCTCGTTTTACATAATCACGCATAACATTCGGTGTGGAAAATCCAGTTACAACGACTTTTTTATCCATTTTCAAGTTTTCGGCTGCTTGTGCCATTGCCGGAAGTGCTGTTGCATCTGGACAAATGACTGCATTAATATCTGGATACGTTTTTAAAATGTTCTCCCCTACAGACAAAGACTTTTGTGCATTATTTTCACCGTACTGTGTCGTTACAATTTCCCAGTTCGGATATTTCTTTTTAATAATTTCTTTCGCTTTCGTTACCCATTGGTTTTGATCCGTTACAGTTGGACTAGAATAAAAGAAGGCTACCTTTCCTTTATCTCCAATTTGTTTGGAAGTCATTTCAATTAATAAATTAGCAAGTTGGTCTGGTGTTCCTTGGCTTATATAAAAGGAACGATCTTTCGGATTCACATCAGAATCCCATGTTAACACTGTCATTCCTTTTTTCTTAGCACGTTGCAGTGATTGTGATAAACCATCTACTGACGTAGAAGAGACCATAATTGCATCATAGTTTTGGTTAATAAAATTGTTTATATATTTCACTTGCCCTGATACGCTTGCTTCAGACGGTCCATCATATTTCACTTGTACGCCTAGTTTATCTCCCATCTCTTTCGCCCCTTCACCACCTGATGTAAAGAAGCCAACTCCAGTTAGTTTCGGAATGAATGCAAATTTCACATCATCCGCTTTTTTCTTATCTGCCGTTTGACTAGAACAAGCAATTAAACCGATTAAACAAATGCATACAATGAATACAATCCCTAGTTTTCTCTTCATGACATTTCCCCCTTATGCAAGTTCTTTCTTTTCCCCAGTGTGAATTGATGTAATTTGAAATGTCTCATTATAACTGAAAGAATAAGGATAATACCAATCACTACGTTGGATTGTTCATTTGTTAAACCCGTCATTTGCAAGCCATACTGCATGAGCCCAATAAAAATACTCGCCAGTACAGTACCGATAACGCTTCCTTTCCCCCCTGTAATAAGTGTCCCACCTAATACGACTGCCGTAATAATTGGTAAAATTGTTTCACTTCCCATATCAGCACGTGCCGAACTGAAATATGCAGTT
Organism: Bacillus sp. SH7-1; assembly: GCF_008042405.1. Lineage (NCBI taxonomy): Bacteria > Bacillati > Bacillota > Bacilli > Caryophanales > Bacillaceae > Bacillus > Bacillus sp. SH7-1. Next base: position 44,996 of record NZ_QNUD01000044.1, on the reverse strand, counting down.
AAGAAAGTGCCCCCTAATCCACCTCCTAACCCGGAGAGTATGTAAGCGATGATGACTACTTTTTTCGTTTTAATCCCGGTGTATTTTGCTGCATTTTCGTTCGCACCTGTTAATTTTACGTGGCGCCCATATATAGTTCGGTGAAATAATACAGTACATAAAACTGTTAATACGATTAGAATCCATAATAAATTCGGTATCCCTATAAAACTACCGTTTGCCAGTTGTACAAATGCGTCAGGTAATCCGCTTATTCCTTCATACCCAGAAGCACCTGCCCCTCCTGAAATGACGAGTGCAATTCCGCCGTATAAAAACATCGTTCCAAGTGTAACGACAAGTGGCTCTACATTTGTCATTTTTATAATGAATCCGTTTAAAGCTCCTGCTAAACAACTAATTATAAGAGCTATTATGAAGGCTAGCAAAATAGGTATTCCGTTCATCCAAAGTACACCGATCAAGATTGAAGTGAGCCCCATTATTGAGCCGACCGATACATCAATTCCTCCTGTTACAATAACGAAAGTCATTGGTATCGCCGCTATTGCTATAAATAAGAAATCATTTGTACTAAAAAGGAGATTACTAACGTTTAAGAAATCACTATTTATAAAACTAAAGAAGATGAATTCTATAAGAAGGAATACAATTAGAACACCTTCCCATCTGTATAAATACTTCATAGATTCATCCTCCTTTCTACCTTCCACTTTTTCATAACACTATCTAATATGACGATTAGTAATAATAAAAAACCTGAAATAGCATTATTCCAAAATGCTGGTATTTTTAAAAAGACGAGTGAACTGCTTATCGCCTCTAAAAACAATGCTCCTAATGCGGCTCCAAAAATAGAACCTGTTCCCCCTTTTAAATGAATTCCTCCAAGCACAGCTGCTGCAATTACTTGTAATTCTAATCCTGTACCCGTTTGATTAGGGACGAACCCGATATTCATAACAAATATGCAACCAGCGAGTGCAGCGCTTATGCCTGATATAATAAACGCATATATCTTCACTTTATTAACAGGTATACCAATGAGTCTCGCGCCCTCTTCATTATCACCAACCGCATAGAAATACCTTCCGTATGGTACTTTCATTAAAAAGAAGTGTAGTAGTAGCAAAATAATAAGAACGAACCATACAGTTATGGGCAAGCCAAGAATGACAATAGATGACATCTGCTTAAAATCGTTTGGAATATCTTCAATCCACTTCCCGCCTGTGAAAATCAGCATTGCTCCTCTAATAATTCCTAACATGCCTAATGTCATAATAATGGCTGGTACCCGAAACTTCGCAACTCCAATACCATTTAAGAAACCGATAATGGCCCCAAGTATAATAGCAGCAAATATTGACATGGATGCACTATACTCATTCGTTAACATCATCCCGCAAACTGCTGCACTTAACCCCATAATCGAGCCAACTGATACATCTATGTTTTTCGTAAATAAGACGAACGATTGGCCGATTGCTAGCACGACTAAAATAACGCTTGATTTCACCATTAAAGATAACGAGTCAAATTGAATAAAACTAGGGTTTATCATTCCGACAATAGCTATATAAATTAGTAGTAACGTTATAATAGACGTTTCGTGCATTTTTAACATGCGTTTCATTCCGCTACACCTCCGTATGCAAGGCGTGTAACTTCATTCACACTCAGTTGTTCTTTTTCCATATGAGAAACAAATCGTCCATTCCTCATTACATATACACGGTTTACTAATTGAACAATTTCTTCAACATCTGAAGAAATTAATAAAATTGCGATTCCTTCCCTTTTCATTTTTTCTATCGTCTCATACACTTCAAGCCTTGCCTTCGCATCAATTCCACGAGTCGGTTCATCAAGAATAATAATTTTCGGATTACACGCAAGATATTTTGCTAGCACGACTTTTTGCTGATTACCTCCTGATAAAGATGTCAGTTCTTCATTCATATTCTGTACAACAATTTGGAACTGTTCTATAAACGAATTAACTAAAGCGCTTTCTTTTTCTTGATTTATAAAAAAGCGATTATTTTGCTGTAAACTTGCTGCTGCAATATTTTCTTTAACAGAAGCAATTGAGAAAATTCCATTCCTCGCTCTATCCTCTGGCACATAAACTAGCCCTTCGTCTAGCCTTTTATGCAAAGAACACGTATCAATTGATTTTCCTTCTAATAAAATAGACCCTGATTTTATAGTTTTCAATCCAAATATTGCTTCTGCTAATTCAGTTCTGCCAGATCCTATAATGCCAGCAATACCTACAATCTCACCCGCATGTACAGTGAATGATATGTTTTCGAATGCGTGGCTCGTTACATCAACTACTTCTAATATTTTCTTCGTTCCTTTTGTCACTTGCACAATATCTCTTTTCTCTTCTTGTTTATACCCTTTGGGTAATAATCCCTCCATTAGCATGTCATATGTATAGTCACATACATCTCCTTGACTTACAATCATTCCATCTCGTAATATTGCTACTTTGTTGGCAATTTCAAAGATTTCTGGAAAGCGATGTGTAATATAAATCATCCCAATTCCTTTTTCTTGTAAACTTTTCATCAACACAAAAAGACTCTTAATTTCGTGAGTTGTTAATGTCGATGTTGGCTCATCTAAAATAAGAATCTCGGCTTCTCGTATTAATCCTCTAACAATTTCTACTAACTGTTGCTGCGCAATGGATAATGATGCTCCTAGCTTATAAAGGTCAATATCCCACCCTAAGCTGTTAATCAATTGCTGAACTTTTACTTTCAGTTCCCTTCTCTTCCCTTTTATCCCAATGCATATATTTTCTTCAATAGTCATATGCGGAAAAATGAGCGGTTCTTGCGGTATTAAATAAATACCTTTTCGGTGCGCTTCTGACGGATTTGAAAACTGTTGCTTCGTTCCTTTTACATACATTACTCCATCATCATACGAATATAACCCCGTTAATATTTTCATTAATGTTGATTTCCCGGCACCATTTCCCCCAACTAAAGCGTATATATCTCCACGCTCTACTTGTAAGTTCACTTCTTTTAATACAAGTTGATTTAAAAACGCCTTACTCATTTTCTTTACTTGTAATAAAGGTACGTTCTCCACTTGATATCACCTGCCTTTATGCAGAACATTTTTTGAGAAAATGATTATTTGTTCTACTTGTTTTGTAGCATTGTATATTCCTTTTTTTATATCTAGAACACTTTTTTCTACGTACTATTAATCGTTTCAACTGGAATAAACAAAATATATGGCACATATGTTTAAGCAGTGGTCAATTGTTGAAAGGGATGAAGAGTATGACTCAGCTTAACTTTGAAGAGAATTTATTAACTAAAGTAGCTTGGTACTATTATAAAGACCAATTAACACAACAGGAGATTGCTTCACTTCTTCATATTTCAAGAAATAAAGTCGTCCGGTTATTAGATAAGGCGCGGAGTGAAGGTATCGTTACATTTCACGTAAAAGGTACTGGTTTGCACTGTTTAAGTATTGAGCGTGACCTAATGAAAAAATTTCACTTAAAAGATGCTTTTATTATCCCTACCCCAGTAAACAATTATCACGCTTCTCTCGGAAAAGCTGCTGCACAATATTTAGAAACTCAGCTCCAGCAAGGTGATTTACTCGGTATTGGCTGGGGAGAAACAATTAGCAAAATGCTAGAAAACATTCATTTCGAAAGTTCTATTAATCTTTCAATCGTAACGTTAACAGGCGGAGTAAATCACTATCTCCCGAGAAAACAAAACTATTTACACTACATGCAAGGCGATCTTCATATTATCCCTACGCCGTTTCTAGCGTCTACAACCGAAATGGCACAAAGTATTCTATCAGAACCGAGTGTAAAAGATATGCTTCATGTCGCTTCACTTGCTCATACGGCTGTTGTTGGTATTGGAGGATTATCACAAAACGCTACGATTGTAAAAGAAGAAAAATTAACACTACGTGAGCTGACGTATATTCGTAGTCAAAACGGTGCTGGCGATATTTTAGGACAGTTTTATAATACAAATGGCGATTTATTAGAGCTCTCGCATCACAATCGTCTAATTGGCACGCCTCTCTCTATTCTACGCAATATGAATCATGTCGTCGGTGTTGCTGGAGGTACAGAAAAGATAGACGCAATTTATGGTGCCTTAAAAGGAAAGTTTATTCATACATTAATTACCGATGAGGAAACTGCCCTCTCCTTATTACGAAAGGATGGTGATTGTTAATGTCTCATTTATTAGCTTTTGACGCTGGTACAGGAAGCATTCGAGCTGTTCTTTTTGATTTACTAGGTAATCAAATTGCGGTCAGTCAAAAAGAATGGGTTCATAACACGGATCCTCGTTACCCAGGTTCTATGAATTTTGATGTAATAGAAAACTGGAAGCTAGTACAAAAATGCACGAAAGAAGTTTTACAAAGAAGTAATGTCTCACCCTCTTCTATTAAAGCTATTAGCGCTACTAGTATGCGAGAAGGTTTTGTTTTATATGATAAAAATGGGCAAGAAATTTGGGCTTGTGCAAATGTTGATGGGCGTGCATCCGCTGAAGTTAGTGAGCTAAAAGAAATACGGTCGCATCTTGAAGAAGATTTATATACAAGATCAGGTCAAACTTTTTCACTAGGTGCTTTACCCCGCCTACTTTGGATTAAAAAACATGAACCCGAAATCTATAGCAATATTCATTCTTTTACGATGTTAAACGATTGGATTTTATATAAACTAAGCGGTGTACTGCAAATCGACCCCTCAAATGGATGTACGTCCGGTATTTTCGACTTAAAAAATAGAGTGTGGGATAACGATGTCGCCAAGGAGTGCGGTCTAACTTTACCATTTTCACCAACAGTAAATGAAGCTGGTACAGTAATTGGCAACGTTACAAAAGAGTTTGCAGCATTCACTGGATTAAGTGAAGGAATTCCTGTCGTCGCCGGGGGCGGAGATGCTCAAATGGCATCACTCGGAACGGGAGTGGTGAAGCCTAATCAAACATTAATATGCGGAGGTAGTTTTTGGCAACAAGAAGTGAATGTTACTGAGCCAATTACGGATCCATATGCTGCAATTCGCGTAAATTGTCACGTCATACCTAACCTGTGGCAATATGAAACGATTGCCTTTTTTCCAGGGCTTGTTATGCGCTGGTTTCGAGACGCTTTTTGCCAAGAGGAAAAGAAACTTGCTGACAAGCTCGGTGTAGATGCTTATGCATTATTAGAAGAACAAGCGAAAGACGTACCTGTCGGCTCACATGGCATTATGCCTACTTTTTCAAACGTAATGAACTACATTTCTTGGCGTCATGCCGCACCTTCTTTTTTAAATTTAAGTTTAGACGCTGACAAATGCGGAAAAAAAGAACTGTTCCGTGCTATTGAAGAAAATGCCGCCTTCGTTACACTTGGAAACTTAAAATTAATAGAAAATCTAACTGGTACATTCCCTTCTGAAGTTATTTTTGCTGGCGGTGCCGCTAAAGGAAAACTATGGCCACAAATTCTATCAGATGTCCTTGGTATTCCTGTAAAAGTACCTGTTGTGAAAGAAGCAGCTGCTTTAGGAACTGCGATTGCTGCTGGAGTTGGTGCTGGCATATATTCATCTATGGAAGAAACTGCCGAAGAGTTTGTACAGTGGGAGCAAACATTCGAACCAGTTACTGAAAATCACGAACTATATAAAGAGTTCTATGAAACATGGAAAACTGTATATGACAGTCAGCTCGCTTTAGCTGATAAAGGGCTCACCTCACATATGTGGATTGCGCCTGGTGCAGTGTAACACATTACATAAAGGAGTGAACTGTATGTTAAAAGCGAATGAAAATGACTTCTCCTATCGCTTCGGTGATAACGGGCCGAAATATTTAATACAAGGTCCGAATATTGATCTTGGCCTTGTTGTCATTCAGCCTGGGCAGGAGTTTCAAAACCATTATCATACTACGTGCGAAGAGGTCTTTTATGCATTAGAAGGTGAAATAGATTTCTATGTGAATAACGAAAGAGTTCCAATTAAACAAGGTGATGTCCTGCAAGTTCGTCCTCATGAATCTCACTATCTTATTAACCATTCTGACAAACCTTTTAAAGCAGTTTTTATTAAGTCACCACATTTACCAAGTAAAGATACGGTACAAACGGAAAATCCAACATTAACGAAGGAGTGATTTCAAATGACTTGGGGATTTAAAAATCGATTAAATACAATTTTACCTGATGGCAGAGCGGTTATGTTAGCGATAGATCACGGCTACTTTTTAGGACCAATTCATGGGCTTGAACAGCCACTTGAAACAGTTAAAAACTTACTTCCTTATACGGATTCCCTCTTTTTAACGCGTGGTGTACTTAGCTCCTGCATTCCTGAAAACTGCAGCACACCGATGGTTATGCGTGTATCTGGCGGGGCTACTGTCGTCGGTAAAGACTTAGCGAATGAGACAATTGTTACACCTGTAAAAGAAGCAGTAAAACAAAACGCGATTGGCGTAGGTGTGTCTGTTTTCGTCGGATCAGACTATGAAACACAAACAGTTACGAATCTCGCAAATGTAGTTTCAGAAGCTCACGATTATGGCCTGCCAGTACTCGGCATTACCGCAGTTGCAAAAGAACTACAAAAACGTGAGGCGCGCTTCCTTGCACTCGCTTCCCGTGTATGCGTTGAAATGGGCGCTGACATTATTAAAACGTACTACTGCGAAGGATTCGAAAAAATCACAAGCACATGCCCTGCCCCAGTCGTAATCGCGGGTGGACCAAAACTAGATTCAATTGAAGACGCGTTAAACATTACGTACAATGCACTGCAAGAAGGTGCAATCGGCGTAGACATGGGCCGAAACATATGGCAATCGGAGCATCCAGCTGCGATGATTCAAGCAATACATGGTATTGTGAAGAATAGATTGAATGTGAAAGAGGCGCTGGAATTATATGATGATGTAAAGAACTAAGGTAATAGATAGACTATTACACTTAAATACAAAATCAATATTTACTATAATAAGGAAAAGCCCATATGTAACATATGGGCTTTCTTTTACATTTTTAATTGTTCCGAATCTAATTAAATTTCTACAGATCGCGCACATTCCAAACAATCTCACCGCGTTCACCAAACGTACTGTGATGCCGCTTAAATCCTATCTTTTCTAATACCCGGAAAGACGCAGTATTCCAAGCCCCTACAGTAGACCAAAGTCTATGGCGACCCGTAGCAATCGCTGCCTCTAGTACTGCTGATGCTGCCTCTGTCGCATAACCCATGCGATGAGCACTGCGGAACAACTCGTATGCAATCTCCGGCTCTTCAAGAGTAGTACGACCGATAATTAAGCCACAGTATCCGATGAAATCGCCTTCGTCTCGTCTACGAATAGTGAGAAGAGAAATACCATTTTCAGCTGCTTTCTTGCGCTTCTCAATAAGATCGTTACGAACAGATTCAACGGTTGGCATTTCCACTCCACGTTCACCAATTAGTTTTCTAAGCCAAACTGCATCGGATTCCTCCCACATATTCAGGTCGAGTCGTTCCGTTCTCAGCTGGAACGCCATATCTTTAAATACAGATGTCATAGCGGTAACCTCCTATTTATATCACTGTACTGCTGATAATAGTTTCGTACTGTACCATATGGGAAACCTGCTAGATTCTCTAGATTTTCTTGCATCAAGATACATTATTGTTATTTTATGCATAACTAATTCCTCTGCAAAATAGACCTTGTTATCAAACTTCATTTTAAGTCTACAATATTTGATTTATAAATGATTTACACTTAATATTTATTTTAAAAAATGTATCGCCCTTTCTTTTTTGTTAAAATAAAGAAAAGGCGGAATTATTATGCAACGAATGACTTTTGAACGCCCTACTGATTATTACGATGATAGATTATATACTATCGATGAAAAAATTTGTGAACTATTAAAAGAACGGAAAGAACTTTCAGGTGGTGATCCAGGTTTTCCACATGATGAAGCGATTTATAAATGGGCAAAGCAATACGGATTTTATCCAGACTATCTAAATTCATTATTCTCTTCCATGATGGACGAAGGTGAATTTAAACCTCGCGTCGAACCAACTACATTCAAAAAACATATACCTGTTTTTAAAACGTATGAATATAAAGGTATCATGTATACTTTAACTTTTATTCGGCAATATGCAAATGCTAGTGTAGTTTATTTATATAGTGATTGGGATTCCACAAATGAAGCTTTTAATGAAGTTAAGCCTCATAGTTTCTTCCAATTATCAATAGACGATACATATGACTGCTGGCCAGAAGGTGGCGGCGGCACTGATGGACATTTGAGTCATCATTTCGTTATATCTCCTGCGCTTCCTGATAATTTGTCTGGAATAAGCTTACGATTTAAAGAACACAATATGCCGTTTAGGAAAGATCAAGCTGTGCTTGAATTTGAAATTCAGATAGATTAATAAAGACGCTTTCTCACAAGTCATATTCCTGACTAAAATCCGCTTGTTTTTTTACCTTTTATACGCCTTAAAAAACAAACAAAATAATCAAGCCCCTTTCCCAACTGGATAAGGGGCTATATTTACATCTTCAAACAATTACTCTTGTTAATTACTATCGAACTTTCTTACCGTCTTTATAGTCAAGACAAGACACTTCAATTAATAACCCATTAAACATTGAAAAATAAAAACCGTAACTACTACCTCTCATCGCATACGGTGCCTTTTCTATTTCAATGCCGCCATCTACTAAACGATTATATGCTTGATCAACTTCCTTTGAAGTATCCACTAAAAAACCAATATGAAAAGCTTCTGGATACGTAACTTCCTTATTCCCCTTAAATGCTTTTGGATCGCTCAGCACAAGTATAAATCCACTCTCATCACTCATCACTACTAGTGCCTTTCCCTTTTGCTCCAAAAATTGAAAATCAAAAAATGTTTCAAAGAAGTGTCTCGCTTCTGATAAATCATCAACACATAGATTCAAATGATTTAACTTCATTCACTCATCTCCTTTTAAGCAGAGGGTATGTAGACTCATTTTCATAACACTTAAATATGTAAGGTAAGATATTCAACCGTTCCATCTAAGACTATGCTTTATAGTCTAATACTTTTCTCTATAACCTAGAACGTTTTTTACGACTGCAATTCCATAAACCGTTCGACGCGAAATATTATTTTACCTATATAAAATAGTCACATTATTTATTTTTCAAATTGTGTAAAACCCACTCAATCAAGAAAATTGCTGCAGAGGTACGTTCTGTCGTATCACCTAAAAACAGTTTATTTATAAAACCTTCAAAATGAGTTGGTACTTTAGATAATGTTTCAAAATACTTCAAAACAGATCCCGCTGGCGGTGTAGGCCTATTATTAACAGCCCATATCCCATCTAACAATGTCCAAGTTGAAGTTTGAACTATGTATGAAGCTTTTAACTCATCATTTGCTTTCAAAGCAGATTGAATTTTAATTAATGAACTATGCAACCAATGAGAAATGCCCTTCACTTTGTCGCTAGAAACACGATAGTTTTCAAATTCATATGTAGCTATTTCCTTTAACTTTTTCAACTCACCGCTTTTATCAAACAAAATTTCCCCTTCTAGAAATGAGTAAAGTTCCATCGGATTGTTTTTAAAGTTTACTTGAATTTGATTAAAATCTGCACTCTTATATTCAACTAAAATATCTTCTCTCGTTTCAGAATGAAATTTTTTCTTTTGTCCATCTTCTAAAAGAATATAGAAATCTAAATCTGAATCAGTATATGCATCGCCTCTTGCGACAGATCCAATTAGCATGAATCCATGTACCTTTTCCATAGATAAGGTTTCCGCTACTATTGTTTGCACTAATTTTTTATGTTGTTCATGTTTAATAAATATTTGTGTTTCTAACATTTGTAACCTCCACACACATTATTAAGGAGTTATTCGTTACCTATATATTTTTTACTTCTCTTATATCTTTCATCTTCTACATACTTATTCAACAATTGTCAGTTCATATACAATTACATCTTCACTGCTTTTTGTTTTATCTTGAATCGTTACAATGTCTCCAGCCTTTATTTTCGAAGCGTTCACTACTTTTACCATCTCTGGTGGAACAACCCCTCCATCGTTCTCTTTATTTAGTGGTAACCACTTAACTGATTTACTAGTTGCTTCTAAAATTTTATATTTAATTGTACCATCATACTTTATTTCACCAACAAGATCTTTTACTAATGTAGGTGTGTATTTGCCCCCCTCTTTTTCCAAAGAGATATGATCACCTATATCTGGGATACCGTTTCTTACAGGTGCCTCCCATTTTGTTGGATTTAAATCATTTAAACTTACTTTCACACTATCTTCTTTATTTGAACTAGCATCTTTTAGAAATATATCATTATGTTTCTTATCAATAATGATATACTCCTTCTGCTCTACTATTTTTGCACTGCTTTCACGTTTTTCTTCCTCATTCTTAAATACTTCTTCTTTCACATTATTATTACTACACGCTGATAATAATGTCGTTGCTAAAGTTGTCATTAGTAATATTCTTTTCACTTCATTTACCTCCATTTACAATTAAACAAATAAACATATATCACATCCATATTTTACTATAAATCAAAAAAGAGGATATTTGTTTATTAATAAACAAATACCCTCTACCTTTACATATATATTACAACTGCTGATAAGCCGCTTTTGATGATTTCACATAATAAACCGCATGATCCACATTAATAATATGATCTGGTTTTGGTTTACCACGGCTTGCTCTATGACCTGCTAAATGCTCTTCACTTGTTTCCCAGTTTTTCCATGCTTCTTCAGATTCCCAGCGAATCATAACGACTACTTCTTCGTCGCCTCGTCTTACTTTTTTCACAAGAACACTTAAATCAATAAAGCCTTCAAATTTTTCGATAATACCTTCTCCAGTAAAACGTTCTACAACTATATTTGATGTACCTTCTTTTACTGTAAATGTTTTCGTTTCGATAAACATATATCCCACTCCTTCATTGTAATACGAATACTACTATACTTCTATTATAGTTGATTATGATAATTATTTTCAATTATAAAGTTTAAATTTTTCGAATTATGCTGTTTTTTCTTCAACTGCCCCATCTAAAAATTTGAAATATGGAAGTAATATTCCGATTAAAGAAGTGACACATATCATGGAACCGATAATAAAGTATAGTGCTCTTACTCCCCACATTTCACTCAATACTCCCCCTACTAACACACCTAACGGCATAGCGGATCGTATGAAAAATAATCGCACTGAAAATACTTGTCCTATCATATTGTTTGGGACTGTTTGCTGGCATATTGTCGTGTTATAAACATTGAAAAAGGCAATGCAAATACCTGCTATTATTTCAATTATTACCGCTATTACAATACTGTGGTTAAAACCTAGCGAAATGTATGTGAGTCCCCCTATAAACAATCCTCCAAGCATAAGTATACGCCGACTTTTATATGTTACTTTTCCAACTAGTATAGATCCAACTACATAGCCAAATGGAAATCCGGCCATAAAATAACCATACTCCGCGTATCCCACTGACAGCTCATCTTTTATATAAGTAAGATTTGTAACCATCGTTACCCCTACTCCAAATTGCACGAAAGTCAGAAATATACCGAGCCAAACAATAATTGGTTTTTTGAAAAAATATGTAAAACCGTGAAGAAATTGTTCTAGCCACGTTTTCCGATTAGGTTGCGACGTTCTATTTTCTTTTATATAAAGTAAGAAAGTGCCACTAACAAATAGACACATGCATACGAAAGTTAATGTAAGTTCTGTTCCAATCAAATGAATGATTACTCCGCCTAATATCGGCGCAAGAAACATCATAAGGCGAGTCATTCCATCAATGTACGCATTTGCATCTTGAAGTTGTTCTTTCCCTACAATGCTCGGTGTAATTGCTTGACTTGCAGGTATATAGAGCGGTGTAATAAGTCCCACTACAATTTGAACAACATAAATGTGCCAAACTTCTATACTACCTGAAACTAGCATCACCAAAGGTAATAAGAAAACGGACGCTCGTATCCATTGTGAAAAAATCATAATCCACTTCCGACTCCATTTATCAATAAATGGGCCACTTAATAATTGCAGTATGAGTGATGGGATGAAATATAATAGCCACATACTACTTAAAGCCATTTCCGATCCTGTTAACTCATATACTAGAATTGAATTACATAACGTTCCGAAACCCCCTCCTAATTCTGAGATTGCACTACCAATCCACATAAAAAAGAACGAACGATTTTTCAATACATTTTTCAATTTCATACACCAACTTTTCTCTTAAATTCCTCCCTTTATGTACATTCTTGTTGCATATTATCTATTTAAAAACGCATCTAATTCTTTCGCTAACGACTGTACTGCTTTCTTTCTTAATACATATTTCCCGTCATGTATATCCACTAACTTCGCTGCCCGTAAAAGTTTCAAATGATGATGTACGGTCGATTTACCAAGTTGCAATCTTTCTGTAATTTCCTGCAATGTACGTTCTTTTTCAAACAACATTTTTACAATGCGTAACCTCGCTTCATCCCCAAGAGCTTTATGTTTTTGAACTAAAAAATAATTCGGTTCATATGGATCTTCAGGATGAATACTTTCGTTTGCAACTGGATAATGAAATACTTTCGTATCTTCAATATCCGCCTCAATATTCCACGGTCTGTACGTCATTTGCGGGATAAGAAGCACGTGATGAACACTTGGTTCTGGCATATAATTAACTCCACCTGTAGCCCACTCAACAAACTCTTCTGGTTTCATCTTTTTATTCATTTCATTCTTTGCTTCATAGTCTCGTTTGAATATAGAAAGTATTTCTTCTTCCTCTTTCTGAATAACGCTTTCATACCAACCTGTCATAACAGCAATTAAATGAGATTTCAGCAATTGTACATGAACATCACATATAAAACGAATATACGCGGAGAAAAACGGATGATCATGTGTCAGTTCCATTAGTTCATGTATTGCAATTACGTCTCCACTTGCCGCTAAAGTTCTTTTTTCTTGGTACTTCTCTCCTAAAAACGGTAAACATATATACTTCAAATCTTCTTCTGAAAGTGAATCGATTTTAGCATGAAACTGCGATAAATCCTGAAAATCCTCTTCATACAACAACTGAAGCAACGCTTTCCACGTATTATGTTCTTCTACAAACTGTAATTGCTCTCTCATCTCTTTTGTTAATGATTGTCTAATCTCTTCCCATTCACTTTGAGACTTTTCAAGTGTATCAATTAACCTTTTATGAGTAATCGCTGCAATGCCAAGCGCGCATTCGAAAAGGATCGAATATTTCACTTGAACATTATAAGTTTCCCTCTTTCTACTCGTTATGTGATAGACCTCCATTTTATCCCCTCCTTGTTTGTTATATATTAAATTCTATTTTTATCGAATTATTCCTTCTAAATTTTTAGAATTCACGAAAAATATAAATTGAAATACACTCATTCTAAATTAGGAAGAATAGGAGCTTTTTTATATACAAATAATAACTCTCAAGGAGTTGTTGAGATGCATTTCATATTAAATATGTTAGGGATTTTCGTTGTCATATTAATCGTTTTTCTATGTTCGCCTAATAAAAAACATATAAAATGGAGACCGATCGTTATTCTAATCATATTGGAGCTCTTTATTACATGGTTTATGTTAGGCACGAAGCTCGGCAGTATTATCATTAATAAAATAGCGTCATTTTTCAGTTGGCTACTGGCATGTGCGAATGAGGGAATTCGATTTGCATTCCCTTCCGCTATGGACAGTCCACACATTGATTTCTTCTTTAGTGCATTACTTCCTATCATTTTTGTTATTACTTTTTTCGATATTCTATCTTATTTCGGAATCTTAACTTGGATTATTGATAAAGTAGGTGCAGTTATTTCAAAGATTTCTCGTTTGCCAAAGTTAGAAAGTTTCTTTTCCATTCAAATGATGTTTTTAGGGAACACCGAAGCACTTGCAGTTGTTCGTGATCAATTATCTGTATTAAAAGAAAATCGATTATTAACTTTTGGTATTATGAGTATGAGTAGCGTTAGCGGATCCATTCTTGGTGCTTATTTATCAATGGTTCCAGCAACATATATTTTCAGTGCTATTCCTTTAAACTGTATTAACGCATTAATTTTAGCCAATGTTTTAAACCCTGTAGAAGTCCCGACAGAAGAAGATGTTGTTTATTCACCTTCCAAACATGAAAAAAAGGATTTCTTTTCTACTATTTCAAACAGTATGTTAGTCGGGATGAATATGGTTATCGTTATTTTAGCTATGGTAATTGGATATGTAGCATTAACTGCATGTTTAAATGGGATTTTAGGATTTTTTGTAACGGGTTTAACAATTCAAAAAATCTTCTCCATTATCTTTAGTCCTTTTGCCTTTTTACTCGGTTTATCAGGAAAAGAAGCTATGTATGTAGCTGAATTAATGGGGATCAAAATAACAACGAATGAATTTGTTGCAATGATGGATTTAAAATCAAACTTAAAGTCTTTACAACCGCATACGGTTGCGGTTGCAACAACATTTCTAGCTTCTTTTGCTAACTTTAGTACAGTGGGTATGATTTATGGAACTTACAATTCATTATTTGGTGGCGAAAAATCATCAGTCATCGGGAAAAATGTTTGGAAGCTTCTTGTGAGCGGAATGGCTGTTTCTTTATTAAGCGCTATGCTTGTTGGACTATTTGTATGGTAAATACTTTTTAAAATAAAAGACACCCAAGTCAATTGAGTGTCTTTTATTATTATTTTCGAATTTGTCCATTTCCACGAATCACATATTTTGTAGAAGTTAATGCTGGAAGCCCCATTGGTCCTCTTACGTGTAGCTTTTGTGTACTGATGCCAATTTCTGCTCCGAATCCGAATTCAGATCCATCAGTAAAACGCGTCGATGCATTATGATAAAGTGCCGCCGCATCAACAGAAGTGAAAAATTTGCTGACATTTTCCTCGTTCTCTGTAATAATCGCTTCAGAATGCATAGATCCATACGTATTTATATGATGAATCGCTTCTTCAATAGAAGAAACTACTTTAACCGCCAGCGTGAGAGATAAAAATTCTGTCCCCCAGTCTTCTTCTGAAGCAAGTACAATTGAAGAATCCATTGCCAATGCTTTTTGATCACCACGTAGCTCCACGTCTCTTTCCTTCAATGAAGAAAACAGCTCGCTACCATATTGCTGTGCCCACTTCTCATGAAGTACAATCGTTTCAATCGCATTACATACAGATGGTCGCTGCGTTTTTGCATTTATAATAATATCAATTGCCATTTGCGTATTCGCTGTTTCATCAATGAAAATATGACAATTTCCCGCACCTGTTTCAAGTACTGGAACAGACGCTTCTCTCACAACAGTATCGATTAATTGTTTGCCACCTCTTGGAATAAGAACGTCTAGATAATCATTCATTGTAAACAACTGCTTTGCGCTATCGCGCGTTGTATCTTCTATAAGCTGTACGCTTTCTTGAGGTAAGTTTGTTTGTTTAAGCGCCCTGTGAATAACGGCAACGATCGCTTTATTAGAATGAATAGCAGAAGAACTACCACGTAATATGACTGCGTTTCCTGTTTTCAAACAAATTGTAGCAGCATCAACTGTTACATTCGGTCTTGCCTCATAAATCATGCCAACAACACCAAGTGGTACACGCATCTCCTGAATAGATAATCCATTTGGCCTTTCCCATGTACTTACACATTCTCCTACAGGATCACGTAATTCGATTAGCTGCTTAATCCCCTCTGTCATATCAATAATACGATTTTCAGTTAGCATAAGACGATCAAGGAGTGAATCAGAAAATCCTTTTGCCTTACCTTCTTCTATATCCCGTTTGTTTTCCTCTAAAATATAAGCTGTTTCACTTATTAATTGATTTGCAATTGCAGCAAGTGCGTCGTTTTTTTGCTCTGTAGATTTAAGCACAAGTTCTCTAGCGACTTCTTTCGCCTTCATTCCCTTTGCCAACACTTCTTTCATTTTTATTTCCTCCTTTTTTGATCCCTATTCTTAAAATGAAACCCAATAATCCCTATGGATGACTTCATAACTATGCCTTTCGCCTCTTGCTTGAATATCTTGACTTTGCATACCTTTTACATCTCTTAGTTCCTCTGCGCTATATGTGCATTGTCCTTTTCCAATGACGCACCCTTGTTGCGTCATTACTTCTACGACTTCGCCTACTTGGAAAAATCCTGACACATTTGTAACACCAGCAGGAAGAAGACTCTTGCCATGCTGAATGATAGCTGTAGCTGCTCCGGCGTCTATTTCAATTTGTCCGCTTACAAACGAATGCAAGGCAATCCATTGCTTATTCATCTTCATTTCTTTTTGAGGGGCATTTCCGATATACGTTCCATCACCTTTCCCCTTCAAAACATCTACAAATTTCTCTTGTCCACGTCCGGTTCCGATAAATACACTTACTCCAAGAGAGAGCGCCGTCTTTGCAGCATCAATTTTTGATTTCATACCGCCAGTCCCAAGTTTTGAACCAGCATCTCCAGCAAGAGAAGCGATTTCTTCTGTAACTTCCGGAAGGAAATAATATTTTTTCGCATCCTCATTTTTTTGAGGATTTTTGTCATATAAACCGTTCACATCCGTAAAAATCATTAGCATATCCGCCGAAACAAGCCCGCTTACTAAAGCTGACAGCATATCGTTATCACCGAACGTCAGCTCCTCTAATGAGATGGAATCATTTTCATTAATGATTGGTAGAGCAGAACGGTTTAGTAACTCTCCTAAAGTAGCGTAAGCATTACTATATTGTTCTTTTCTAGAAAAATCACTTCTCGTCAGCAATAGTTGCGCAGTAACGATGCCATATTTACGGAATTCCTCCGTGTATGCCTGCATTAACAAACTTTGTCCGACAGCCGCAGCAGCCTGTTTTCCTTTAATTGTTACAGGTCTGCTAGGGTATCCTAGATCAGAAAAACCTGCAGCAACGGCCCCAGATGTAATTAACAAAACTTCATGCCCTTCCTCTTTCAATCGAGCTAATGCGGCAACATGATCTGAAAGTTGTTCTTTAGAAATGCCTCCATGACTATCCGCCAAAGAACTGCTCCCAATCTTTACAACTATTCGCTGTTTTTTCACTTTTTTATCCCCCAAGTCTAAAATTAAAGTTTTTTATACATTACACTTCTATTCATACAGCTTGCAGCGATGACTATTCCTATCAGTGCTGCACCTAGCCTATTAAAGAGCAAAATAAAAATGACCGCTTCGCCCTTAATAAAATAAAAAGGACGAAACGGTCATTGTTCCGCGGTACCACCTTAATTGATATACATAGATATCCACTTGGTGCCTATAACGCAGGCGAACGCCTAAACTTTCATTTAAGACTCAGGGATAGGTTCGATATATTCTATACGAGGAATCTTTCAGCCGGTGAATTCCACTCTCTTTCGCAAGAAGACATATGTACTATTTCCCTTCAACGATTTTCGGTTTAATTTTTTATATTATGCGATATAGTTCGATTTGGTGTCAAGAGGTATTTTTAAAAATAAATAGAGCTGCGAGTTACTTGTATGAAGTTATTGCCCTACTGAATGAAAATACAAATTGATAAAATTTCAACTCATATTTATAAACATAAACCTTATATTATAGTGTATATATTTACATAATGTCGAATATAATTATTTTTTATCTTTTCATGTTGCAAAAAGGAATATATTCTCTTAGAATGTTTCTTTATATTGCACAGAGATGTTATTGTTATATTAAGATAACAATTTCGAAATGATATAATTTATTAAAAAAGGAGCAAGATTGAGTTATTATGGATAAACAAATTGGATTCATCGGATGCGGAAATATGGGGATGGCTATAATTGGCGGGATGCTAAATAAACATATAGTATCTTCAAATCATATCATTTGTTCAGATTTAAACACGACAAATTTAGAAAATGCTAGTGAAAAGTACGGAATAACTACAACTACTGACAACAATGAAGTCGCTAAAAATGCTGATATTTTAATTTTATCAATTAAACCAGACTTATACCCATTAGTAATTAACGAAATTAAAGAAGTGATAAAAAACGATGCTATCATCGTTACAATCGCTGCTGGTAAAAGTATTGAAAGTACTGAAAATGCCTTTAATAAAAAATTAAAAGTTGTAAGAGTAATGCCTAATACCCCTGCTCTTGTTGGAGAAGGAATGTCTGCATTATGCCCGAATGAAATGGTGACAAAAAAAGATTTAGAAGATGTGCTAAACATTTTCAATAGTTTTGGTCAATCAGAGATTGTAAGTGAAAAGTTAATGGATGTTGTAACATCTGTAAGTGGTTCTTCACCAGCATACGTATATATGATTATAGAAGCGATGGCAGATGCTGCTGTACTAGATGGCATGCCAAGAAATCAAGCATATAAATTCGCTGCTCAAGCTGTGTTAGGCTCTGCAAAAATGGTACTAGAAACAGGAATACATCCAGGTGAATTGAAAGATATGGTTTGTTCTCCTGGCGGAACAACGATAGAAGCTGTAGCAACTTTAGAGGAAAAAGGCTTACGAACAGCCATCATTTCAGCTATGCAACGTTGTACACAAAAGTCTGTTGAATTATCTGGTCAAACGAAAAAGTAAAACTATAAAAGAGATCACGTTAGTTATGAATTTAATTAGAAATGCACTACATGATAAACGGCCAAACTCGAATATACTTGAGTTTGGCCGTTTTAGTTGTTAATTATATTAAAATAATTTTACTTTTCCCTTCCCTACTATACTTGTGTAATTTTATTAGAAACAAGTAATTTTTCAATGCAAATCGGTAACATGTCTAATAGCGTTTCAAATGCGTAATTTACATCTAGACGTTCTGTCCACTGATGTGCATCTTTTCCTACTGGTCCCATATTTAAAACTGGAACGTCAAATTCTTCTAGTTCCTGAAGTGGAATTGAGTAACCTTTATCCCATAATGGCATATTGTCTACAAGTGAACTCATTGAATGTAATGGATTTTGTAAGCCTACATAGCTTAAATCTGAAATTCCTCCAAAATAATTTTGGTTTTCAAATGTAATATTATGATTGTAGTGTGCATACTTTTCCATCTCACCAACTACCTCTTTAATTAACTGGTTGTTGCGTGAACTTACAGCTGGATAATATGGCGGAGCAAAGAAAAGTACAATCATCGGTGCCTTTTCTTTACATAAGATGGCTAATTTATCGACTAAATCAATCGTTACCGCACGATCATCTTTATCTTCTCTATTTTTTATAATGCTAGATTGAATTTCATCTATTTTCTCTTGCCCATGTTGTTCAATTGCATATGCGATAAGCTCTTCATACGTTAATACATTTACTTTGAGGTTAGGCGGTATGAATGGATTATATTTAGAAAAACGATATGCATGTTTTTCATACGACTCTTCTATTTTCTCTGCTACTTTCGTTACTTTTTGACGTAACAATGAAACGACATCTGTCATTGATTTTTCTAATAAAAACAAATTAAATAATGTGACTGCACGATGCGGAATTTGTACAGAATAATCCTCCTTTAAGTCCCTTTGAAGTAAATTAGTTGGCGGTGGACTCGCTTCCCCTTCTACAATATCACAAAGGTCTGTATTTAACTCTAATTCTGCTGTTATTAATGAAGCCATATAACTCCCATTTAAGCCTGCAAAAGGTTCACCTACATGTGTCTCTTTTCCGTAGCAAAGAAAGCCAGGTAACACCTTACCAATAGAACCAGTATAAATATATTTCTTTTGATCACCAGGATGCCTCGAAAACATAGGCTCTGAATTTAGTACCGTTTTATACTCTAAATCATGTTCTCTTGCTAACTCTAGTAATCTTGGTACAGCAGCTCTCATCCCTACAGAGTTTACTTCTTCATCTGGTACAGCCAATAATAGAACATTCCCATCAAACCTTCCTTCACAAGCTTGCTCAATCATTGCCATTTGTAACGTGAGGCCGCATTTCATATCCATTGTTCCTCTACCAAACAACCATTCTCCATGTTCTATATCTTCACGTACATAGTCTGGAAGTTCATCTTTATGAGCATAAAACATAGACGTTAACTTTTTAGGATTGAATGCATCTTCTTTCCACACTCCGTAATCTTGTACATCTACAACATCAAAGTGACTTACTAAAATCACGGTATTTTTTGTACTATCGCTTTTCTTTACTAGTGCTGTAACAAAATATCGTCCGTCCCCTGTCGGATTTTTTTGCAAATGGTGCGGATTTTCATTGAAGTACTGTAAATCAGATAATTGTTCCACAACGAAGTCTGGCAATAGTACTTCAGCTTCTGTGCCTGTAATACTAGGAATTTCAACAAGACCGCTTAATAATTGAATCAATTGTTCTTTTGATTGCCACTTTGACATATAAATCCCCCTATTTTTCCGCATTATGAAAATGAATTCCAGTATATGAATAAAAAATGACGACAGTTATCAAAATTATAGTTCTGATGTACTGCCGATTTTTATTGATATTTCATGAGCTGCTTGTTTCACCTTACTAATAAGAAAAGAAAGTCGATCATCATTAATGCGATGACTAATTAACCCAACACTTAATGCTCCTACTACTTTATGATTAAATCCGATAATAGGTGCAGCTACTGAAGCTGTCCCTTCTGTTTTTTCTCCATAACTGACAGCATATCCTTCATTTCTTATTTGCTTTATTTGATCAAGAAGAATTTGCTTTTGTTCTGGTAAAGCAGAAAGTAGCTGCTCAACAATATATTCCATTTCATTCTGTTTCATATTGGCAAGCATCGTTTTATTTGCGGCACCAATTGAAAGAGGAATTTGTTCCCCTAAGTTATCAATAACTCGAATTTTTAAGGGGCTATCCATTCTTTCAATGATAATAGAATGTGTTCCATTTGGAATGTTCAAATAAACACTTTCTTCCACTTCATAGGCCAATCGCTTCATTACTTCTCTTGCAACTGATCTGTAGTCTACCTTCTCCAATTGTCGTAATCCTATTTCCATCCACATTGGTCCAATTTTGTACTGTTTCGTCTCTGAAATTTGCGTAACTAGCCCATGCTCGATTAGAGAGTTAAGTAATCTATGTACTGTACTAACTGGGAGATGTGTTCTGTCCGCTATATCAGAAATGGCCCAATACTCTTTTTCATTAGTAGAATTTAATAACTTTATAATACTTATCGCTCGATCAATGGACTGTACCATAACTCACCTCAACTTAACTTGTAATATGTTAGTACGCTCAATTATCTATCAATTTAACAAAAATTCAAAATGAAATCAATCCATTTATTCAATTTTCTAAAAATAAAAATATGCTGCGAACAATAATTTGAAAGCGTAATCAAAAAAATATTGACTTTTCTTTTTAATTATCTGAAAATTATAACAAGATTTCACATCACGGAATACATTCCACAATACGGAAAAACATCAAACTTTAATCTATCAACTACGAAAGTGAGGAAAACAATGGCGCAAGTAAACAATACAAACAATGAATTAAAACGTACGATGAAAAGTAGACACTTATTCATGATTGCACTCGGTGGTGTGATTGGAACGGGGTTATTTAACGGATCTGGCTTTATTATAAGTAAAGCTGGGCCTGGTGGATCCGTACTTGCCTTTATGGCCGGTGGATTATTAATGTATCTCGTTATGCTATGTCTTGGTGAACTCGCTGTAGCCATGCCCGTTTCAGGGTCTTTCCAGGAATATGCCACTAAGTTTATCAATCCTGCAACTGGCTTTACAATCGGATGGTTATATTGGTTAAGCTGGGCGAATACGACCGGCCTTGAATTTACAACTGCCGGCATTACAATGCAACGCTGGTTTCCTGATATTCCTGTTTGGGTTTGGTGTTTAATATTTGGCGTTACAATCTTCACTATTAACGCATTATCTGCTCGTAGTTATGCAGAAACAGAATTTTGGTTTTCAAGTATAAAAGTATCTGCCATTATCGCTTTTATTATTCTTGGCGGCGCCGCTATGTTTGGTTTTATTGATTTAAAAGGCGACGAACCAGCTCCGCTATTATCAAATTTCGTGAATCATGGTGGTTTATTCCCAAATGGACTTGCAGCTATTCTATTAACAATGGTTACAGTCAATTATTCCTTCCAAGGTACAGAACTGGTCGGAATCGCAGCAGGTGAAAGTGAAGATCCAGCAAAAACTTTACCTCGTTCTATTAGAAATATTATATGGCGTACGATGTTTTTCTTCGTCTTAGCAATCTTTGTTCTTGTTGCTTTAATTCCTTGGGAAGAAGCAGGATTAACAAAAAGCCCGTTCGTTGCCGTTTTTGATAATATCGGTATTCCATATGCCGCTGATATTATGAACTTTGTTATTCTTACTGCTGTTCTTTCTGTCGCAAACTCAGGACTATACGCGGCAACTCGCATGCTTTGGTCATTATCCAAAAATGAAATGGCTCCAGCCTTTTTAAAGAAATTATCATCACGAGGAATACCTTTGAATGCTTTAATTATGACCATTGCTATTTCTGCTTTTTCTCTTTTAACAAGCGTTGTAGCTGCTGAAACGGTTTACTTATGGCTAATTTCCATTTCTGGAGTTATAACAATCATTGTTTGGATGTCAATTTGTGTTTCTCAATTCTTTTTCCGCAAACATTATGTAGCAGACGGTGGAAAATTAGAAGACTTAAAATTTAAAACTCCACTTTATCCACTTGTACCAATTCTTGGTTTTGGATTGTATGGCATTATATTAATTAGTCTTATCTTTATCCCTGAACAACGACTTGGAATCTATTGCACTGTACCATTTATCATCTTTTGCTACACTTACTATCACTTTAAAGTTAAGAAAAGAATTGCTACTAACACTCGTAGTGAAACTAAAATTAGCGAGACTATGTAATACTATACTTATATAAAAGACCGCACATGGCTTTCATTTCATATGCGGTCTTTTATCATTGTCATTTGTTCTATTCCCTTTTCATTCATTACCTCATACGAGTCAGTATTACTATATACCTTTACTTGGATTGCAAGTTCTTTGAAAAGTGATACCGATTTCCATAATGCGGTAAATACTACAATACTAGTAATTGAAATTTCCCACTTTTTATACGTTATTGATTTTCCTTACTGTTACTGTTTTGATATATTGAATATATATTGCTTAAAAATTTTAAAAAAGACAGGAGTTATCTACAATGATAAAAGGTTTCGGGGGAATATTTTGGAGGACTAACAATCTTGATGTTATAAAAAAATGGTACAGTGAAGTGTTGAAAATTGAAATAGAAAATTGGAATGGGACTGTGATTAAACCCCAATTAGGAAATGAGACTATTTTTTCTTTCTTTACCGAAAATGATAATTATTTTCCAATAGAACAGCAAGTGATGTTAAATTTTGAAGTACATAATTTAAATGAGACTATTCAGCATCTTGAACATATTGGTGTACCTCTTGAAAAGAAAGAAGAAATTAGTGAGTTCGGAAAGTTTATTTGGATTAAAGATCCTGAAGGTCGTCTAATTGAGCTTTGGGAGAAATAGACGGTTATAATCCTTTGCTATTGAGCTAACGGTTGCTTTCATTCAACAAAATAAATAAAAAAGTCGATTCCTTAACTCCACAGGAAATCGACTTTTTCTATCCCATCGCAATAATATGGAACTACTGCCCTTGATTAGATTGTTTTCAAACAAAAGATACGAAAAATAGTTTTTTCTGGCTGCTTATTTATCCCTTCTAATTCGCTTTAAAATTATATAATGGCTTAATAATGTGCTTTATATCTATTGTTTCTTTTGTATTTGCTATAATTTCATCCATTGGCTTGTATACCATTGGTGCCTCATCAATTGTGTTTTCTACTACCGATGTAGTCCAAACTTCTGTCATCGTATTTTGAAAATCCTCTAGACTCAATGATTCTTTAGCCTTCTTACGACTCATGATACGTCCTGCCCCATGCGGGCCAGAATAGTTCCAATCTGGATTCCCTTTACCAAACGCAATAATTGAACCATCTCTCATATTAATTGGAATAATGACTCGTTCATCTTTCTGAGCTGAAATAGCACCTTTTCGTAGAATCATATTTTCTATGTCTATATAGTTATGTATTGTAGTAAATTGATCCGTTACTTTCCATTCCATTTTAGTAACAATTTCATCAATCATTGCTTTACGATTTAACTCAGCATACTTTTGGGCAATACTCATGTCATTCATATAATCTTTGAATCCCTGTCCTTCTAAATAAGCTAATTCTTTTCGAATATTAGGCTTCTTTATTCCACGTAAAGTTTCTTGTATTTCTTTTTCTCTCCCCTCTTTCATTAATCTCTTAATAATCTCATCTTTCATTGATGTAACATGAATAAGTTGTTCATATGCGAAGTTCTGATAATACTCTGCTATTTGCTTACCTAAATTACGAGAACCACTATGAATGACAATATATACATTCCCTTTTTCATCTTCATTTAGTTCGATAAAATGATTGCCTCCCCCAAGAGTACCTATACTTTTTTGAGCGCGTTGTAATGTAAATGGAGCTCTCACCCCATCCAAATCAATCATTTTTGAGAATCGATGTTCTTTATCTCGTATACGAAAACCGCTTGGAACAAATTTACGAATTGTTTCGTCTAAGTAATCAAAATTAATTTCTTCTTTTTTCTTATCAATCACAACAACTTCCATACCACAACCAATGTCTACCCCTACAAGATTAGGAACGATTTTATCTTGTATTGTCATCGTTGTCCCAATCGTACAACCTGCTCCAGCATGTGTATCTGGCATAATACGAATTTGACTACCCTTTACGAATTCTTGGTTACAAAGATCAATAATCTGCCCAGTCGCAGTTTCATCAACGTTATTAGTAAATACTTTCGCTTCATTGTATTTCCCTTGTAAATTCAACATCTTTCATTTGCCCCTTCCCTTTGAAAGAATTATTTTATTATGTTATATGTGTTCTTATGATTACTATCATCCATCTGTTACTTTACATTATATATGTATTATAGCGTTACAATAATAAAAAATTATAACGGTCTAATTTGTTTACATAACATATTTATCGTCTCTTATCATTTTTACCGACACATGATTATTTCAATTTACCCTTAATATCGGTCATCTATTTTTAAAACAAAAACTCCCCTTAAATCAAAATGATTAAGGGGAGTCTTATATACGATGAAATTATAGTTCAGATTTCACCCGAACAGAAACATTGTTTTTAATTATATTTTTAAATTCTTTAAAGCTAACAAAATTGTTACTTTTCTCATCCCAAAGACGGAAACGAAGTGAACGTAAGCTAGTCGCAAGAGTAATCGTTGGTACATTTTTTAAAGGAAGCGTATTATTATGTGCTTCTTCTAATTTATAGTTAGGTACTCTTGGACTTAAATGGTGAACATGATGGAATCCAATATTACCAGTTAGGAATTGCAAAATTTTTGGAAGCTTATAAAACGAACTTCCTTCCACTGCCGCTTTCACATATTCCCAATCTTTATCTTCTTCAAAATAAGAATCCTCGAATGTGTGCTGTACGTAAAACAGCCAAATCCCTACTGAACCTGCGATTAAGAATATAGTACCGTGTACTAACAGAAACGATTGCCACCCAATTGCCCAGCAAAGTATCGCTACTACAGCAACAATTATAATATTCGTCAAATACGTATTCATACGTTCTTTCTGTCTAGCACCTTTTCGGTTAAATCTATTTTTAAGCAAGAAAACATAAATCGGTCCTAATCCAAACATAACGAATGGATTGCGATATAAGCGATATGCTAAACGAAGTCTAAATGGTGCAGCTACATATTCATCCACTGTAAGCGTCCAAATATCTCCTGTACCTCTCTTATCTAAATTACCACTTGTAGCGTGATGAATCGCATGCTCATGCCCCCATTGATCAAATGGGAATAACGTTAACACACCCATACATGTACCTACTATTCTATTTGCACGTCGACTTTTAAAGAATGAATAATGGGTACAATCATGAAAAATAATGAAAATTCGTGTCATAAAACCAGCAGCTAACAGAGATGGAACTAATGCTAACAGATAAGAAACAGACAAACTTTTATAAGCGAGGTACCATAAAATAATAAACGGCACGACTGTGTTAATAAGTTGCCACACGCTTTTTTTAATTGTTGATTTTTCATAAGGAGCAACTTGTTTTTTTAAATTTTTAGTTTTTTCTAATGTCATTTTTTCTAATTCCCTTCCTTTATGTTGCTAATTCATATTATAGCATACTATTAGTATCAGGTGTTAAAAGTAGATGTAATAAATATTATATAATATGAAAATCTCTTTTTTCTTACTCATTACTTACAAATTGCTTACGTTCAAAATAGCGCTATAATTAGACAGATAGAGCATTTCATTTGTCAAAGAAACTTCTAGTTTTCCAATACACACTTATAAAAACAGATAATTTTTTCACTTCTATAATATCTTATTTCTTCCTTTAAATGATAAATATTTATTTTTTATTTATTTAGCGACCTCTTATTCACAAGAAAAAAGAGCTGCCATAAGTCAGTTTCACCAACTTATGGCAGCTCCTCTTCATTTCACTCTATTCTATCGATGGATCCAAACTGCACCTGCAGACTTGTCTTCAGCTTGACCTACTACTTCAAACTTCAATCCTAATTTCGGCAACTTACGTCCGGCATCTGGAATAACGCTGTTGATGTATTGCTTAGAATCATCAAATTTTGCAACTCCTGGTAATCCTTTATAGTCAAAGATACCGCGAGTTGGTGAATTTACTTTCCATGCTGGCGTTTGATCAAATGAGAATGCCGCATCGGCAATTTGATAACGCGTACTGCTCTTCACAGTAGGTTGTCCGTTTAATGTTCCTACAATTGCCTCTGGGTGAGAGTCTACTACTCCAAGGAATCCTTCACCTGGATGAACGCCTACCCAGTTATCTGTAAAGCTTTGATCCGCATACCATACAACCATTCCTGTATTAAATACTGGGCCACGCGCATATTGTAACGCAGTGTCAGAACCAGCGTAATTTCTCCACTCTACATAGTAATTATGTTTTTTCTGTTCAAATCCGTTAGACACAGTAAATCCTTTTAGTGTCATTGCTGGCTGACCTTCTGCGTCATCAGAGAAAACAACTTTTCCATCTACAGTTAATGCTGCATTGTCTAACGCAAATCCTTTATAAGCTACTGCAATATCTGTTAAGTACTCAAATTGCAATTTTACTTTTTTTCCTTTGAATTGGCTTAAATCGTATGATTTATCAACCCACTTACCATCAGTTGTATCCGCGCCGCCTTTTACATCTTTTTCGCCCATTCTATCAATGCGTGTCTTCGTTCCATCTTCTGCAATCGCATATACGTCAAGGAAGTCATACTTCGCTTCCAGTTCATAAAATGCCTTATAATCAAACTTAGCATCCGTTGCAGTCGTTAAGTCAAATACTGGTGTCTCAAGTGTTGTATGAATGTCATTTCCTTTCGTGCTGTAATAAAACTTCTTACCAAATGCTGACTCAATATTTTTTATATCTTTGTCCGGCAAGTTAACACGAACGATTCCTGGTCGTTTAGATTTTGTAACACTTTGATCTAAATACGTTGCAGTACCGACTCCAGTACGAAGTTTATCATAATCTACCTCAACGATATTCGCCCAGTTCCCCTTCATATTCTTTTGGAAAAACTCTTTATTTTGCGGTGAGAAACTTGTTGGCTCTGTTCCTGCAATTTTTCCAGCCCAGCTACCGCCGCTCATTAAGGACCATGATTCAACTGGTTCACCTTGTCCTGAATACTTTGTATCATATTCATCTGGCAAGCCTAAATCATGACCATATTCATGTGCAAATACACCAACCGCTCCGTCTTCAGGCTCGATTGTATAATCGTATGCAGCCATCTTTCCGCCCCAGTTCGAAACAGAAGATTTTGTACCATCAATCGCATATGGCTTCGATCCTAATTTTGAACGATGAGACCAAATCGCATCATCTTTCAATTTACCACCGCCAGCTTCTTGACCCACGCCTGCATGTACTACCATTAAATGATCAATGATTCCATCTGGCTCATTTTTATTTCCATCACCATCTTGATCGTATTGATCAAATTGATCATAATCAGCTAAATTAATGCCTTTTGCTACTGCCGCTTTCAATGCTTCTTTCACAAAATCCTTTGGACCTAAAGGACCTTTGTTGTCATGACCAGTTCCCGCATCCGCCCCATAATCTGACGCTTTTCCTGGAACAGTAAGCCATTCCGTTACAGTACCGTCCACTGTGTAGCTTCCACCAGATTGTTCTTCATAATACTGTTTAAATGTATTAATCTTTGATCCATCAAATAATGTAAATGGTTCATCACCAAATAACATTTTTTGATAATGTTCACGATTAAAGTCCTTAGAATACATATAACCTGGTTCTTGATCAATATTATTATGCTTAAAATCGCTAAATTCTACGAGTAATACAAGCACTTTATCTTTTCGAACAGCCCCATTGTAATCAGCTTGCTTTGCTGGTGTAGTCGGTACTTTTCCATTTAATTTTCCAGGGTTCAATCCTGCACCTTGTCCAGCTACTGGTCCTACTTCGGGCTGTTGCGCCTGTTCATTTTCCTTCATTTTTGCATCTTTTACTTTTTTCATAAAATCGGAAGCTTCTTGCGTAAGGTTATCTCCTGTCAAGATTTCTTTCCCAGGGTTTTCCCCTTTCTTTTTCTCAACATAATTTTCGACAGCCTTTGATGTCTCAGCTTGTGATGCAGATTGATCAATTACTCCCCGTTGTTTCAGCGCTTCTGCCAATCGCTCCTCTGGTATTAAATGCTCATCAATTGGTAGAGATGGTGGCGTATCAGCATACGCTGCATGACTTCCAAAAGCAAACGTACTACTTAGCACGGCTGCTGTTGTTAATACCGCTAAAGGTTTTAATTTCTTTTTCTTTTTCAATGTATTTCCTCCCCAGTGTCTGCAAATTATCGTTTTTTGCCGATAGCAATATAATATTCGTTATAATACGAATATTCAATCTTTTTAAAGGGGTAAAATGTTGAGAAATATTTTTTAGGGTGAAAAATATAAAATAGATACATTTACAGGACATCTATTCTAAAATTTTTGATCCTCTTTCCTCTTTTTTTCGAATGAAATGTTACCTACACAAAAAATGCCAATTCCTAAGTAGTAGCTAAGGAATTGGCATTTTTTAACGAGAATGCTTTATGAATAAACGGATTGCTTCTTCTGGTACATAGAATTTTCCATTGCTTTCTACAACGACACTTCCTAATTCATAGTCTTTATTCTTAATACGAATTATATTTTTGTTAACAAATAATTGAGCTGTTACATTATTATGTTTTACTACAAGTACAGGGTTCGCTACATCAGTTTTATCTATTGTTACAGTTGCACCATTCTGCTTAAAGGCTGATTCACTCTCTACAAATAATTTTTTTGTTACTTCTTCTAAGTTAAAGCCCATCGCTTTCGCCATCGTCTTCGCAACGTCCGTGTTTTGAATTAATCCAGATGGATTTTGAGGACCATATGAATATAAAAATACATCCTCACCTGTATGCCCTCCTGTTGTGAAGCCTATGTTCGCACGGTTAGCCAATAATGTAGTAAAAATTGGACCTACATCTATTTTCTTTTTAGCCGCTTTTAACCTTTCTTTTTCATCAAAAGTTAAATTGTCCAATCCATATAACTTAGCTACATCTTCTACATTTGATAAATCAGATTTCAAATTCTTTATAGTCCCTTCAATTGTCATTTTCGCTTTTTTCAATGGATCAATGTATGCAGACACCGGCATAGTATTATATCCTTTTGTCGTATTCATATTCCCTATAGAAATACCGCTGTTACCATGGTCAGCTACGGCGATTAGAATCGTATTACCATCTTTTTTTGCAAATTTCAATGCTTCTGCAACTGCATTATCAAATGCTAAAACATCACTAATCATCCCAATTGGATCATTCACATGAGCTGCCCAGTCTGGCTTACTTCCCTCTACAAACAAAAAGAAACCATCTTTATCTTTTGATAACACTTGAATTGCTTTTTCCGTCATTTGAGAAAGTGTTGGTTGCTCTGGATTTGTTACTTCACGATCCATATCGAAAGCTAAAGCATTATGTGAGAAAGAGCCCCAAATTTTATTAGACTTTGAATTCAATAATGCATCTTTCGTTTCAACAAATTCGTATCCTTTGTCTTGAATCACCTTTATTAAATCTTCACCATCTTTTCGAATTCCACTGTTTGTTACAGGCAGCAGTGCCGCTTTTCCACCGCCTAATACGACATCTATATTTTGATATACTTGTTGCTCTGCAATTACGTCAAAATGCTTTCGGTTGACATGATGAGCAGAGAATCCGGCCGGAGTAGCATGCTGAATTTCAGCTGTAGCAACAATTCCAGTTACGCGACCAGTACGTTTGGCACCTTCTAAAACATTGGCAACTGGCCGTATCTTGTCCTCTTCTTTTATTGGTTGTAAACCAGGTGAGCTTACAATAGTAGGTAATACACCTACATATCCTGAATTCGATTTATTTCCCGTTGCTAAAGCTGTAGCTGCTGGAGCTGAGTCTGTTATAGCTGATTCCGCTGAATATGTACGAACTCCTCCTGTTACAATTTCATCTAATGCAAGTGGTTTTCCTTTATATAAGCGAGCTAATGTAGTTGCTGTAGAACTCGTTCCGTCCATAACCATTATGATTACATTTTTCGGTTGACGTTCTACTTTTTTCACTTTAGCTTCCACCGCATGATCATTCATCATATTTTCAGTACATAACATACTTAGTGTGATTGTTCCTACTAACAGTAACCTCTTCATGAGTAAACTTAAATTCGACATTGTTCTTCCTCCGTAAATATACAAAAATATAAATTTTTTTTACATTCTATTCCACAACTTATATATGCTTTATTAGTCCCCAATTTTCATGAAGCTAACAATCGCTACCTTCACTTTCTTTTATTTAAAAAGCAACCGTACATATCATAGCTTTTTATTTTCAAATAATTAGAAGCCAAACCTCTTTTATAAAAATGTCTTATCATTTTCTTCAATAACATATATTTATCAATAAAAATCCGACTGAAACAAATAAAAATTTATTGTTAAACAATAAATTTTATGTTAAATTAAAAGGATAATTTAAAAATGAGGTGCTTTTTATGAAACAAGGATCAACACTCTTTTTAAAGATAGCTATTATACTTATCGGTATTCCTGTTTTCGCTTTGTGTATATTTTCAATTCCTAACATCGGGAATTATGCAGCGAAACTGTATCCCGATATTGCATATATAAAATATCTTGTTTTAATCAATCTATATGCAACGGTGATACCTTTTTATTTCGCTCTATACGAAGCCTTTAAACTTGTAAGCTACATTGACAAAGGTAATGCCTTCTCGAAATTATCTGTTAGAAGTTTAAAAAAGATAAAGCAATGCGCTATTACAATTAGTATATTATATGTAGTAGGCATGCCACTCTTCTATCTCGTGGCTGAGAAAGATGACGCACCTGGTATCATTATAATTGGCATGATCCTAATCTTTGCTTCAATGGTAATCGCGGTCTTTGCTGCCGTTCTCCAAAGACTATTAAAAGATGCGATAGATATAAAATCAGAAAATGATTTAACGGTCTGAGGTGAATAATATGGCAATTATTATTAATATTGATGTAATGTTAGCGAAAAGAAAAATGAGTGTAACAGAGCTTTCGGAGAGGGTTGGAATTACAATGGCTAACCTTTCTATCTTGAAAAATGGAAAAGCAAAAGCAGTCCGTTTTTCAACTTTAGAAGCTATTTGTAAAGCGTTAGAATGCCAACCAGGGGATATTTTAGAATATCAACCGGAAGATACCGAATAAAAAGAGTCCTTCATACGAGAAGGACTCTTTTTATTGTACATTACGGTGCAAAACTAATTTGACCAGTAAACAATAAGATAATCGCGATGATCCAAAAAATAAAAAATGATGAGGACAGTATGAACGAAAGAATAGCAATGCCCTTCTTCTCTGTTTTTTTCGCCATTGTAATGACAGAAAGTATGATACCTGCAACTGTCAGGGCAACTGTAACATAATCTCCCACTATATTACCTGCATTCGCTATCCTTGTCGGTGTAATAAAAACGAACAGAAAACATAAAATTCCAATAAGTAATGATATATAGCTTGTTTTACTGTACTTCTTTTTAGGAACTATTTCAGTTTTCATATTAACCCACCCTTCTATATTGCTATATGTTCATAGTAGCACAAATAACCATAATTTGGTTAAATCAAAAAAACAGATACAGCGGGAACTTCCACTGTATCTGTTTTTTATTTAATAACTAAACCTGCTATTTCTTCTTTATCATTATAAGTTATAATAAATGTCCGTTGTTCTTTACTATATTTCGCTACAAGAATAACCGTATATAAACCATCGTTTTCTTCAATCGATTGTTTTTCAATTATTTCGAACGTACCAGCTTTCTCGATTATAGGTGTAAGATCTTTCATCTTTTCTTCTGGCAATGCAGCTTTCATTTTACTATCAAATTTCTCATACACTTCTTTATACTTTGCTTCATTTAATAATGATACAATTTCTTCCGCCTTCGGAATAAATTTTTTTGATGTACTTTCATTTACTTTATTACCGGTACACGCTGCAAGCGCAAACGCCGCGATAGCACTTATAATAATAAGTAACATTTTTCTCATTTTAATACACCCTTTCTTTTTAAAATGAAACTATAACTAAAAACGAGTAAAGCACAAATTGCTATTGAAACTTCTGACATAATGATCCCGTTTTTCCCTGGTACATATAGCGATATAATACCAGCTAATGCATTTACAGTCCCATGGATGAGAATTGCATATACAACATAACGAAATTTCTTTTGGACGATAGCTTGCAATACAATGAAAGAAAGCCCAACATGTAATACCATCGCAAAGATGCGCTCAATACCACCGAGATAATAACTGTCGCCATTTTGAATGACTGTTTGTGATAATAATAGGGATATTACTGGGATACCGACTATCAACACCGCCTCAATACCACCATGCCCTGCTCCAAATAAAAAACCAGACTGCCAATCTCGTTGCTTCATAAAATAACGCATTGCGATAAAACGAGCTATCTCTTCAAAAATTCCAGCTGATATACTAAGTAAAACTGCAAATAGTATAGGCTGCATAACAGAAAACATTTGAAAATCTGTGCTAGTTCCATTTAAATAATTTAGTATTGGTATGCGAATCAATATTTGTGATACAACAAAAGCCAATATACCTAACATATATGGAATATAGCGTTTCTTCCAAAAAGCATATAAAAGTGCAATAAGCGGTAAACCAAAGCTAATCATTGTTGTAAAAATAAGACCATTCATCTCGCTTCACCTCTTACTTGAAGTGTATAAAAACGAGTGAAGAAAGTATGTAGTTATTTCCTATTCGGTTTCATTTTCATCATAGATGGTCATTTCATCTCTTTTAATATAAATGTTTGCGTGAAATAAGGACTTACATAAGTTGTTTCTAACGTCGCATTATTTGTTTTATTCATGATATGTTTTAATGAGAATAGCCCGTATCCTCTAGTCCCTTCTTTACTTGAATGGTTTTTCTCATAAATTTTTTGCAAATCAATCGCCTCACCCTTTGAACTATTACGCACAATAAAATATTGTCGTAAATCCATTTCAAAGAATGCAATTTGCAATATCTTTTCCTCACTATGTACTGCTTCTTCAATTGCATTGTCTACTAAAACTGAAATGATGCGAATAAATGAAATAATCGTCATTGAAACACTTTCAATGTTTTCTGGTATATCAAGCATTACTTTTATTTGTTGCTGCTGGGCAGTGCCGACTTTTGCTCTTAATACACTTCTCACTTCAGGAATATGAATGCGAGATAATTTTGCAATATCAAGTTCATGATCATTTATTGTTTTTAATGTAGGAGCTATAACATCATAATACACTTGCTCAATTTCTTTCACATTTTTTGTACGTATTCCCTCTTCTAACGATAATAATACATTCATATAATCATGACGGAAACTAGCAAGCTCATCATGCATATCCTCTAATTTCTCCACATAATCTAATAACTCTTTATCTAAACGTTTTTCGTGCTCTTCTCGTAACTTTTCTTTCGATAAGTGTGAGCTTATTAGTACAATGATTAGTAATAATAAAAAAATAATAATCGCTGAATTATAACTTACTTCACTGTATTGTTGATTTATTTTTGCTAAAAACTCAGTTGACGGCTGAGTTAAAATTAGTTCAATAATAAACCCGATCATTAATAATATATAAGTTATATAATATAACGGACTACCTACTATATATTGAGCAATTTTTTGAATTCTTTTACGCGCTAATAGAATACCGATAAAAGTAAGTGTCGATACGATAAGATGAATCATGCTACCTGTCCATAAATATAAATTGAATGGCGTTAACATAAAGATTTTCATTCCTAAATCGAAAAGCAACATTTTCACTAACGTTATAATAACCATACTCACTAGTGCAAAATATACATTATGTTTAAATTTCAATTCATTTTGCATTAATCCTAAACTTATTAAAAATAACACAATCGTACTATTCAACTCTGGATATCTCGTTACTGTTACGACAATAGCAAGTAAAATAATAAATACCGTACTTAAAGCTATTAACATTTTATATGACAATCTATTGTACCGGATTAATTGTATGTATAAAAACGTATGACACATACTAGTAAGCAGTATTGCAAATAAATCATAAATATACATTACATCTCACCCTTTAACATGTTTCGTACTTTACTCACTAAACGACGTGATACTGGAATACGTTTCCCGCTTTTTAAAACTATCATTTTTTGCTTCGCATCATAAGAAGACATTTGCTTCGTATTCACGATATATGATTGATGACAACGAAATAAACGTTCATCTATTATTTCAATTTCCTTTAAAGTTCCATAAAAATAAACGATTCGATCTAACGTCACTAATGCTAACCGGTGCGGTTCATCGGTCATAACATATTCAACTTCGTGGAAAGGAACCCGCACAGTCGCATTACTATTTTCAACGATAAAGTCATCGGACGGAATACTATGCTTATTTCTTGCTTCATATTGAAGTAAACATTGTTCAAAAACTTTATATCTCTCCTCATGTGGCAACCCTTTATCAATGAAAGTTAAAGCAGATACCATGTATTGGTATGAAATAGGTGCAAATTCAGAATGCGTTGTTACAAACACAATAATTCCTTGCGTATCATACTTTCGTATTTCTTGCGCCACTTGTAAACCTTTTCGTTCTTTCCTTTTAATCTCTATATCTAAAAAATAGATTGGGACATACTTCGCCTTAGGAATGTTAGTAATAATGTTTTCACTTTTACTAGTTACCTCAATAAAATCAAAAGGCAACCTATATTTCTCACAAATCTCTTCAACTAATCGCTTCATTTGCTGCGCTTGTATGACATCATCTTCTAAAATAAAAATACTCATGTTATCACTCGCTTTATTGAAATCTTTTCATCTATAGATTTATCTATAACTATATAATTCAAATTGTTATACTAATCTCCTTCTAAAGAATTGAAATAATTAATTTGCTATTACATAGGAAAACCTCAACTTTTCAAGCAAAAAGTTGAGGTTTTCTTCAAACTACTTGTAAAGGAATTTTCTATCATTCACTACCTTAAAAAATTCCGAGTAATGCGCTAAAGAATAATCCGCTACATCACAATTCCCTTGAAACATGCATGTTGAAATACCTAATTCCTTTGCAGGCAATAAATCTAATTCTCTATCTCCAATAGCTAAATCAATATTGTATTTTTTATGTAGATGATTGTAAGCTAAAGAGTTCGGCTTTCGAGGAAAGCCATCGTCAATTGTAACCATATCTACAAAGTATTTTTCCCAGCCGTAATATCTTAAAATGTCCATAACCCCTGCCTTATGTTTATGAGTCATAATCACATTTTTATCCGCAAATTTCAGAATTCCCTCCACACCTGCAAAAGGTTTCATATCTTTTGCAGTGATTTTCCCCTTCAAAATTTTAATCTGTTCTTCCTGTTCGCATGAAATATTATAATACTGAATTGCATGAGAGTATGATATTTTTAAGTTTTTGTATATTTCTTGTTTATCTACTGTATCACCTAATATTTCAGAAAGAATCTTTGTATAAACTGGATACGTATCAAATAACGTACCATCAAAATCCCATAAAATATTCATTCTATTCACCTTCTATTTTCAAATCATTTGATGATTAAATCCGCCCTATCCTTCGGCAATTCCGTTTCTAAGTAATAATCCTCTGCTTTCCAATACCTATTCTCAAACTTTGAAAGGTTTTTCTGTGTTTTCTTACTCTCGCGTAGAAATCTTGTCTCTCTTGGACAATCCAAGTACACCATATAATGAAAGAAATCTCTCCATTCTTTTCGCTGTAGAAAAACGCCTTCAATTACAATTACGCCTATTATGGGAATTTGTACTTTTTTCATTTCACATGTATCTGTGTCATCATAATAGAACGGTAATTTCAGTTTTGTTTCATGTTGCAACTTTTGAAAAAACTTCTGACGGAGCCACTCAATATCCCATTGCAAATAATAATACTCATGCCATTCTTCAAATCCTGTATCATAGCGTTTATTACGCTCTACTATGTGATCATCAATATGAAAAATATGAAACGGAATACTTTCTTGTTTCATATTTTCTTTTAAGTTTGTTACAAATGTTGTTTTTCCTGAACGGCTTAAACCATCTATGCCTAAAATGAAGCGGTTTTCTTTATGCTTCTTCATAACATTTATTATTTCACTCGTACTCATTACTTCTTCCACTCTTCTTTTAATAAAGAATATAAAATAGTATCATGAGCAACTCCATTTTGAATCATATGTTTTCGAAGTAATCCTTCTTCTTGAAATCCTGCTTTTATTAACAATTTTTGAGAAGCTTTATTTTCTACATATACAACAGCAGCAATTCTTATAAGTTGCAACGTTTCAAATCCGTAAGTTAAAATCGCCTGTAACGCTTCCGTTGCATACCCTTGTCCCCAATATGTATCGTCTAGCTCATAACCAATTTCAGCTCGCTTATGATGATGGTTAATTAAATGAAAACCGCACGTTCCGATTAATTGGCCCGTCCCCTTTTTCTCTATTCCCCAGCGAAATACACTTCCCTCTTCATAACGATTTTTAAACGCTTGAATCGTTGTTTTCGCTTGCTCAATATTTTCGAAAGAATCCATTCCAAAATAACGTATAACAGATTCTTTTGAAAAATAACGGAACATCGTTTCTGCATCTAACAGTGTTAGTTCTCTTAATTGTAAACGTTCTGTTTCTAGTTTCGGAAAGCCCATCTCTTTTTCTCCTTCTATTCTAATGAACTGCAAATTTCGATATAATTCCCATCTGGATCAGCAATGTATGCAATTGTTTGTCCCCACGGCTTTACAATTGGTTCAACTAAAATCGTAATACCTTGTTCTCTAAATTGCTCAATCGTTTTTTCTACATTTTCAACAACGAATCCTAATTCAAAATGAGAAGATTGTAACTCGCCTTCTGTAAGTGGTAATCCTGTTAATTCTTTCACGTCTTGCCGCGTATTCATTGCTAATATTGTAGATCCCGTATTAAATTCAATATATGTACCGTGCTCTGATTTTATAGGTAACTGTAAAATATCTTTATAGAATTTTAAACATTCCTCAAACTTTTCTACATATAAAATGATGTACTTCATTTTTAAATTCATTTTACTTCCCCCTTTATATCCATCCCTAAAATTTCGACAAAAGCCTCATAAAAACCTTGTTTCCTATAGTAGCGAGCACAAAAAAATGAGGCCGATTTCTCGGCCCCCCAGCTTATTGGCATAAAACAGGAGATTTGGTTTGGACATAACCAGTTCGTACCCTTATTATATTTTATTTTTTCTGAATTTTAAATACATTAAACACCTATTTATATTGAGAAAGTTTTTTTACTTGCATAAAATTAAAGCGTTTAAGAAATGCTACAAATGGAGGTGTATACATATGGAACCAATGCTATGTCCAAGTTGTAAAACGAACCGTACACGCTTTAATATTCTTGAGCAACAAGTAAAACCAGTCAAGTTAAATCCACAAACTGGTCAAGTAGAAGAAGAATACACAAATGAAACGATGAATGCTTTTCATATGGCCTATCAAGGACCTACATACAGAGTCCAATGTGCTGTATGTGGACTCGTTGAAAATCCTGAACAATTTATTAAACCTGCGCAAAATCAGTCTTTCTAACAATGTCATTACTATCCCTTGTAGAAATAGATTTTTCTATAAGGGGTTTTTCCTTTTTGTACGTTTATAAAAAACGTGTTTCTTCCTTATTATAAGTTACACCCCACATCTTTTTAGTTATCTTTTATTTTTTGATCCTCAATATGAATCTTTTTTCTTCATTTATTATTTTCAGGGTATTGTGGGTTTTCTTTGCAACTGTTAATTCTGTTCCTTCATATAGATTTTTATTATGTAAAAAAGAGCGAACAAAAATGCGATTATATAGAAACAAAGAAGTTGATTCTAATATCCCTCTTTACAAAATCAACTTCTTTTTAACTTCACTATTTATTATAATATTTCACCTTTTAATTTCTTAATTTTCCAA
Source organism: Bacillus sp. SH7-1 (assembly GCF_008042405.1). Taxonomy (NCBI): domain Bacteria; kingdom Bacillati; phylum Bacillota; class Bacilli; order Caryophanales; family Bacillaceae; genus Bacillus; species Bacillus sp. SH7-1. Next base: position 6,016 of record NZ_QNUD01000044.1, on the reverse strand, counting down.
GTGAGTCTTATAAAGAAGTACATCCACATACAACCTGAAAGACCTGTTATAACTTTCGCCCAAATTGGCACTCTTGATTCCATTGGGCTTATAAATAGATTATACATTGATGGTAATATAGCTGCTAGCATAATAACAAAGAATACTAATAACTCATTTAGTTTTTGTATCCTCGTCTCCTTTTCTGAGTAAATATCAGGCAATTCATTTACCTCTTCTACTTCTTTACAAAAATAATTCCATCTTGTGAAACTTGTTACGCGTTTCCAACCTGACATTTCGTATATTTCGAAATACTCTTGTTGTTGTTCTTTCGAATCTCTATAAACCAATCGAAAATCAGCTTTGTATATTACATCTTTTGGCTCAGTTTTCTGAAACGTATACATTAAATTATATTTTTGTAATGCCCAACCTTGCTGATGCATCTTTCGTAAAAAAGCTTCTTCTTTTTCTAAATTCCATGCCGTAAAAAACTTAAATACCCTTTTTGTCTCCATCTTCCATTCACTCCCCTAATATACTATTCCCATTCCTTACAGATCTCTGCAACCTGTTATACTCTAGCTCTAATACTTCTTTACCAAGTGGCGTTAACTCATAGCACTTCTTTCTATCTGTTGAGGCAACTTCAACAATTAATTTCTCTTTTAATAACTTCGTCGTATTCCCGTATAAAGTTCCAGGACCGAGCTTTACTTCTCCATTTGTCATCTCTTCTACCATTTGCATAATTCCATAACCGTGCATTGGTTTCACCAGTGATAACAATATGTAATATGTCGCCTCAGTTAACGGAATGTATTTTCTCGCTTTCGTATTCATTATAACCACCTCCGATACATCGCTTAATGATATATCGACTAGCGATATATCATATAACGATATTATATATTCACATTCCAAAATATGCAAGAGTATAATTTAATAATCGAATATTTATTTCTTTGAATTGAAAAATCATATCAATTTTCTGAATAATTTGTTAAAATATAGAAATATCCGTTTTTATTTTGAAAGGAATGATACATATGATAAATAAATTGAAAGAAAACATAGCATCGGTTTTTGTAGGTAAAGAAAATGTTATAGATTTATTACTCGTTTCCTTGCTTGCTGACGGTCATGTGCTTCTTGAGGATGTACCTGGTACTGGGAAAACACTCCTCGCGAAAACACTTTCAAAAAGTATTGGTGGTAATTTTTCTCGCGTCCAATTTACACCGGATGTACTTCCGAGTGATGTGACAGGTATTGAATATTTCAATCCGAAAACAAGCGAATTCGAGTTAAGACTCGGACCAGTCGTGGCAAACATTTTACTAGCAGATGAAATTAACCGTGCAATGCCGAGAACACAGTCTAGTTTATTAGAAGCGATGGAAGAACGACAAGTGACGCTTGAAAAGCAGTCAACTCCTCTTCCAAAACCGTTCTTTGTTATTGCGACGCAAAATCCAATTGAATCACAAGGAACTTTCCCTCTTCCAGATGCACAGCTTGATCGTTTTTTAATGACAATTTCTATTGGTTATCCGAATCCTGAAGATGAACTACAAATGATGCGACGTTTTCGTAAGGATACACCTCTAGAAAGTGTCACATCTGTTATTACTTTAGATGATATTTTAGAGGCACAGAAACGAGTGAAAGAAATTTACGTATCAGAACCGTTAGAACATTACATCATTAAACTTGCCCATGCTACAAGAAATCATGATTATATCGCTAACGGTGTAAGTCCGCGTGCCACACTTGCTTTAGTGCGTTCAGTTCAAGCTTTTGCCTTTTTACGCGGGAGAGAATATTGCACACCAGAAGATATACAATTTTTAGTTCCTTCTGTTTGGAATCATCGTATCGTCTTATCAATGGAAGGCGCATTACGTACGACAAAAAATGAAATTATGCAAAGAATTTTAAAAAAAGTTGACGTACCTGTGGAGATTGAGCAAGCATGAATGGACAACGCGTAGTAACTGTACCTTTATTTTTTCAACTTCATATTATTCAACTATCTGTGCCAGGCGCTATACTATTTACGTTTTTTATGCCACAACGAATCATTATGTTTTTCTTTTTCTTCTACTATTTATTTGCGATTTTCATTTATAAATATGTCGCTTACATAGAGAAAAAGTTTCAAGTGATAAATGAGAAACAAACAACTCGGCTTTTTCCTGATGAATCTGGACAGTTTTTTATTCATTTAAAAAACGGAGCAAATATACCACTCGTTAATGGTGTTTGTTATTTTCATTTAGACCCGTCCCTACTACCGCATAATGATCAAGGAATTGATCAAATATCGAAAACGTTATTCTCTTTTCCGTTTTCACAACCTGCTCATTCAATGCAAAAATGGGATTTAACATTAACCGCAACGAAGCGTGGCGTATTTCAAATTGAACAATTCGAATGTGTTTTGAAAGATCCTTTTCATTTATTATCTGTACATTTACCTGTATTTGATAAGTTAAGAACTGAAATTATTGTGTATCCATCACCTAAAGAAGTAGCAGGTTTGCAAGAACTTCAGCAACTTTTAAATGGATCTTATCGAACCAACTTTTCTTTTTACAATGATGAAACATCTATTATCGGTGTTAAACGGTACGAACGTGAATCTTTCCGCTCAATTCATTGGAAAGCATCTGCTAAAATGCAGGAATTACAGGCAAAGCAATATGAACCTGTTAAAAATTATAGTTGGACAATTTGTCTTTCATTAGCTGCTGATCGCGGGTTTGGTTGGAAAGATAATATAGAAGATCTTATTTCATTTTCAACATACATTTGTCAATACGCAACGAAGCATCAAATACCGTTTGAATTATTTGTTAGTGTATTAGCTGAAGGTGGTCCTCTGCACTTACCATTAAATGAAGGGCAAACAAATTACGCGAAAGCTTTAGAGGAGTTGGCACGTATTTCAGACGATAGCACATTAATTCCGAAACAAGGATTTCTCCATTATACAAATAGAAAAGGAGAACGATCGTCTACAATGATTTACATTGGCTTGCAAAAGAATGACCTCTCTCTTCTATCGCAACCTACGTTTCTCATAAATAACGAAGGGATGGTGGAAAAGCTTGAAAACCTGGCTTTATCACGTTAATGACTTTATTCTGCTGCTCCTCCTTTCGTTATTAACTGAAAGGGACGAACTTATAGCTATTACTATATTTTTAACAACAGGCTATATTGGTGTGTTTCTAATCCATAAATTCATAAAGAAAAAAACGACAGGTTTTGTCATACTGTTAATGACTCAAATAATCGGCTGTTCTTTCCTTCTCCCTTTCTCTCTATTTGGCACAATTATGTTACCGCTTTTCTTCTTTATCGTACATGTAATTGGACCAGGATATCCTGTTCAAAAATCGTTAGGTGGTATTGTTTGGTTTGGTATTTCAGCCATATTTTATGCACCTTTTCCACCTTTGTGGAAACTATTACTATTAGTTATACACATTATGATTACGTTTTGGTTAACCGGGGCGAATCGGAATCAACAGTTATTACGTTTCACTTCTATCATTTCGATTGGTGTAATGAGTATAATAATTGTTCAAGTGTTTCCTTTTATTCGAGTTATTTTTAGTTTTATCATAGAAGTAGTCGCATTAGGGGTTGGTTATGTTATAAATCCATTTCTCATAGCTGCTGAATTAAAAGATACTGAAGGGATATGGGCAAGTAAAGGGCATCTTTTAAAACCTCAAATTGAAAAAAACGGGAAAACACCTCCTGATTTTGATCCAACTCTTATAAATAGCATTACCATATTAGTTTGTACACTCATTGCTATTTATGTCGTTTGGAAAATAGTAAAAAAACGAAAACATTTAAGTTTACCAAATATGCCTGCCTTCGTATCTACTATTATTACCGATAAAGAAGGTATAACCCAAAACCGATTTAAACGAAACAAGCCACCACATAACGAAATTCGAAAAGAAATTTTTAAGCTTGAAAGTAAGCTAACTACTCCTTTAAATAGAAAACGTGGAGAAACTGTTGAAGCTTGGTTAAAAAGAATAAATTGTGAAGAGGATGTAAATATTGAGAGTCATATTATTATAAATGCTTATAATGCAGTGCGTTATTCAAATGAGGAAAACACCGTACTTTTGTATGAATTTAAGGAAGAAATCCATAAACTCTATGCATATCAGAAGAGTTTAAAGAAAAGAAAGAAATAACACAACAAAAAGACTCCTATTTTTATAGGAGTCTTTTTATACTTTTACGTTACTTTTTAAATTGAGGCGTTTTTCCCTGCTTCAATCTCTAATGACTCTTCATGCCACCAAAGTGTTTCTTCGGGGTCTTCTTTAGCGATTTGGTGTGCTTCTTTTTTCGTTTCTACTGTAGGATATGAACCTTTTAGCGCGCGCCCTGATGTTGTAACGAATAGTACACTAAATACGACTAATCCAATAATACTTACACCTGTTAAATAAAATGCCGGTGCGAGCGGGTTACCAGTCGCATGAACTAAGTATGAACATACGAGCGGTGTTGTTCCACCGAATATTGATACAGAAATATTAAATGAGATCGAAAGTGCTCGATAACGTACATCGGTGAAAAAGAGTGATGGTAATAATGAAGGTAATGTTCCTTCATACACACTTAGGAAGAAACCTAATACGAAAATACCTGCAAATATAGCGGCAATATGTCCGTTACCTATTAGTAAAAATGCTGGAATTGCAAATACAGTTAAACCAAGCAAACCAATTTGCACGACGCGTTTATTACCAATTTTATCACTTAATTTACCGAAATATAGTGCTAGTGGAATCATAAGTGCCATCGTAATCGAAATAATTAATAAGCCAGTTGTTTCTTTGACTTTAAGTACTTGAGTTAGATAAGAAGGAATATACGAAAGAATCATATAATTTGTAATATTAAAGAAGGCGACAATTACTGTGCTTAATAAGAAGTCTTTTTTGTGATATTTAATAATATCCATAAATGAAAATTGTTCATTGTCTTCAGATTCCTCTTGTGCTTTTTCCATCTCTTCAAAGATGGGAGATTCATCTAAATGACGGCGTAAGTATAAACCGACCAAACCAATTGGTGCAGCTATTAAGAATGGAATACGCCAGCCCCAGCTGAGCATTTGCTCATCTGTTAACAATAACGTCAAAATGGTAACAATTACCGAAGCAGCAATGTAACCTGAGAGTGTTCCAATTTCAAGACCACTACCGAGTATACCACGCTTTTTATCTGGAGAAGATTCTGCGATATAAACCATTGCTCCTGAATATTCGCCGCCTGTAGAGAAGCCTTGAATCATCCGGGCAACTAAAAGTAGTATTGGTGCCCATACACCAATTTGTTCATAGGTTGGTAGTAATGCGATGAATAATGTAGAAAGTGCCATTAAAATAATAGTAGTACTTAACACGATTTTTCGGCCGTACTTATCTCCTATTCTACCAAAGAATACACCTCCGATTGGTCGAACGAGAAAGGCTGCTGCAAATGTACCGAATGTAAGTACAAGTTGCAATCCACTATTATCAACACCTGAGAAGAATAATTGACTTAAAATTACCGCTAAATACGCGTATAATCCAAAGTCAAACCACTCCATTGCATTCCCAATACCAGTAGCAACTACTGCTTTCCTGGCTTGTTTAGGATTGACAATATTAACGTCTTGAGGTTCAAAATTTAAATCATTATTTTGTTGCATATAATAAAACAGCTCCTTATTTAATTTAACTTCTTTAAGCACACCTTCTCTTATTGAATAAAATTAATTCGAAGCACTTAAGGAAAATTAACGTCTCCTTATCTGTTATTATTGTTTCACATAATTAATTATTTGTCCAATGAGATGCTCTCTAGGTTAAGTAATTTACTATTTTAAAAAGCTGAAGAAGCCGCTAAAATAGCGGCTTCTTCAGCTTTTTATCTTTTTTTATATTTTTTTAAATACTTGCTGTAGCAGCTATGTTATGAACACAAGAATTAAACTCCTAATTGA
>NZ_QNUD01000043.1:0-16338 GCF_008042405.1 Bacillus sp. SH7-1 | reverse complement strand
TCCTAGTAGGTAGTATCTTCATCTAAATTACATAACGAGAACTTCATTTGGGAGTGGAGCAGTTAGCGAAAGCTAACTGCTTTTTATAAATTAACTATTTTGTTTAAATTTACCTTAATTTATATCGTTTTTTCTTAACGTTCAAATTAATAATCGTATAATATAATTAAAATATTTGTATGAGAGGTGATTATTATGAAATGGAAACAAAAATACAATCCAAAGTATCTCTTTTACCGCATGTATAGTTATATTTATAAAGCCCTTGATGATATATCATGGTCCTTAAAATAATTTAGATTGTAATGAGTACACATTTTCTGTGTGCTCTTTTCACATTTCCATAAAATAACGCTTTGGTTATAAAATTTTAGATTTATCCATTTCCTCAAACTGTTTAATTAATAAAGATTCAATCTCATCTGAAATCGCTTCTCCATAATCAACCATTTCTAACACCGAGTATCCTCCTGTTCTAAACTCATGAGGATCATAACCCTTTGACTCAATCCATTCTTCTACCTCTTCACTCAACTTTTTGGATTGTTGTGCCATTAAGTTAATTCTTTGTAGCTTTTTAATTACGCTTTTAGGTATTTTCATTAATTACACCTACTTTTCTATAAAATTCAAATTTGGTCTTACTTCACGCCTGTAGATCCGAACCCGCCTTTTCCTCTCTCACTAACCGATAGCTCGTCTACCTCAACAAAATGAGCTGTTTCCACTGGTGCTATGACACCTTGAGCAATACGAGTACCTCTTTCAATTACATGAGCTTGCATACTTGCCTCTTTAGGAACTTCAATGTTATCAACTAGAACACCAATCTCTCCTCTAAAACCACTATCTATAGTTCCAAGCACCACTCGTAACTTTTTATTACGCGTCATACCGCTACGCGGGCGTACCTGCAATTCATATCCTGGCGGAATCTCGAAAGTTAATCCGGTTTGTACAACTTTTGTTTCGCCTGGCCAGATAATCGTGTCTTCTGCTGCTACAAGATCAAAGCCACTATCACCTGGTTTCGCATATTTAGGTAACTCCACATCTTTCACTCGCTTAATTTTCACTCTCAATTTCATTTGTTCCGCTCCTTATAAGTAACTTTTCAATTTCTCTTTCTGTTTCTTCAACACTTCTAAGGAAAGCTTTGTCTTTTGCTTCTCGTTATTCAATCCAACCAAGTGATATTCCATCTTACGAATCTCACTTTCTACTGCATTAAGTTCACTTTGCACCTGCACCGCAGTTTCTTTTTTCATTACTTACCTCCCTTTGCATCGCTAATTAATTTAGTAATTTCATAAACGCTATTCTCCATCGCTTGCATTACTCTTCATCTCCCTTCAATAGTTTCTTTAGTTCCTCATATGACCCCTCATATAAATCACGGCCATCCGGTAATTTAAATACATACCTATCAATCAGTCGTTCTATTAACCTGTCTTGCTCGTTCATGTTGCCTCCTAGCTGATTTGTTTCTTCTCATACTTACGTGGCGGCTTTGTCGCTGCTTCGTATGGATCCATCTTCCTTTTAACTCTCTGGTAAAAGGTCTTATTACTAATCCCATTCGATTCAGCTAAAGGAATGTACTTTTCGAATCCTTTTGGCGTAGTAGCTGCTTCGTATGGCGTCATGCCGTTACGTTTTCTTCTATAAAAGGTAGATTCACTAACCCCATTTTTCTCAGCTAATTTCAGTAATTTTTTATTCTTTTCATTTCCTTCCCAGCTCGTACCGACTGGTGTCGTTATAGCGCGTTCTAAACTCCAATCCAGCTCTTTCATTCGTTGGTCTACATACTTCTTATTAACACCAATTTCAGCAGCCTTTGCATAATCTTTTAATGTTGGCTTCCCCATTTGCTCCCTCCTAATCCAGTGACATAATTTCGTCTCGTGTACGATTAGAAATAATTACCCTAATCTTCTGAACACCTTTACCATGTTCTTTCACCGTCATGCTCCATGCTTCGTCTTCTGTTTCAACATCGAACCAGTCTATTTTTTGTCGCTCGTCCTGGTCATAAAAGTGAACTTCATACGTTATGACGTTATGCTGTAAGAACCTATCAGCCGTACTTGTTGCCGTATAATCAAAACTGCCGACTACATCCTCCAGCGTTAGTTGTTTCATGCCCCTAACCCCATTGGACGAGATTTGATTTTATTCTTATCGGCCTGATCCATAATCAATGCTGCAATTTCTAATTGGTGTCTTCCTAACTCTTTTGCGATTTCATGGATTCCTTTGTCTTCCTTCCACATTTCTTGTAATCGAATTACTTCGCTTTCATCAAATACCAGGTCCAACTCTTCTAGAGCGATATATAAGTTACGACGCGATTTCTTCATGTACTTTCCCCGCTGCAATGCCATTGTGTAATTTTCCTTTTCCAAATCCGTTCCAAGTCTTGGCATCCCATTTCCCCTCCAGTTGTAATTGATGAATTTCTCTTAGTTCCGACATAACGGCATGACGCTTTCTATCCACTTCTTCTGGACGGCGATTCCCTGCTTCGCAAATACATGGTGCGAATTGATACATACCCATTCCAATGTCGTTCTGAATTACTCCCGTTCCGTTACATGCACACATTTTATTTCCCCCTTAGAATGGTAGTGCTTTCCTTCTGTAATCCTTTGTATCTTTGAAAACTAGCGCCCTAAATTTATTGAAGATACGTGATACAATCCGCTCATCATATGCACCCTCTAAACGCTCTCCTGTAAGGTTCGTTGTGAAGATAGTAGATTTACCTTGCCTTCCATCGAAAACATCGAATAACACCCTATTAATGAAGTTTGTTGCTTTGGTATTGGCATCTAATGCACCTAGCTCTGCTCCTAAATCATCGACTATTAATACTTCCGCTCTTACTAAGCTTCGTATAATCGCATCCTCAGTTAAGGAAGAATCTTTATTGAACGTGCTTTTAATCTTTCGTAGCAATTCGCCCACTGTGACAAAGACAACTGACTTCCCTGCTCCTGCGAGTCGATCCGCTATAGCGTAAGCAAGATGTGTTTTTCCAGCTCCACAATTTCCGGCCATAATCGTGTTAAACACTTTTCCGTTGAGATAATCCATTGCGATAACCTTTGCAAGTTCAAGGTTCTTTGCTCCTTCATCGCTAGTAGGTTGGTAGTTATCAAAGTTCGCTTTCTTAATATTGCTATCGGCAATCATGCTTTGCTGGTGGAACATGAATTTCTTCTCGTTTGCTTTATCCGCATCATATTTTGCTTGCTCTTGCTGCTGAAGCTTCTTACTTTCGTTTTCTAGGAAGCATCGAGGGCAAACAACTTGTCCACCGAACTTCATCTTATTCATGCCATGCGTATCACACACATCAGAATCCATATTCATATTCACCTTTTTGGCTATATCTGTTGGTATTGCTGACGCCGCTCTTTGCATTGTTTTTCGCTCCTTTTTTAGGTTGTTGGTTTAAATATTCCTCAAATTTAGTTCCAAATAATGTTGATGGTCTTAAATATTGGTTATACTCTTCATCTGTTAACCAGTGAGAAGCCTTAATTTCTATTACTTTTTTAAAGTCATCTACATTAAAACCTTGATTAAATCTTGCTTTAATTAGGTCTTTTGTTTTTTTAGTAGATGAGCGATAGGATGTAGAGCATGTGTCGTTGAGATAGGTAACTATCTCGACAATATATTTATTAATATCTTTATCTCTTTCTAGTTCTAATTCTTTTTCTTCTTCTTTGTCCGTTTCATTTGCGTTACCACCTTCGTTACCTGTAACGTTACATCCGTTACCACCTTCGTTTAGAAGATTAAGCTTTTTTCGTTCACGATACGCCGCTACTCGTTTTTTAGTGTCTTCACGAATCTTATCCAATCCATTTAAACTCTGATGTTTTCCCCAATTCGAGACGCTAATAAACTGATTACTATCAACTTCAATCATTCCAAACTGTTTAAAAGTTTGTAGGGCAAGGCGAACAACTGCTATTGGTCTATTAAAGATTGTCGCCAACATATCTTCGGTGTATGGAATATTTTCATTTAAAAAAATGTAACCATTGGCATTAGTTTTCCCAGCTTGAGCAAGCAATTTAATCCAGATAATTAGCAATGTATCTGCTTCTGGCATACTTTCAATCAATCGAATCTTTTCATCTTCAAACATATTAGTAGTTAACTTAATCCATTTAACATCTGCCATTTAGTTCACCTTCTTCATCCAGCATTCGTAACTTACATAATCATCCATGCCTGTAAACCTTATTTTGTCTTTCCCTTTAAATTTGCCATCGTGATAGAATGTTCTCTCCACTCTATATACCTTTTTAATAGGAGTGATATAGTCATAGCCCCGTTTTTCTAAATCACGAACTGCCTTCAACATTTCTATCATTGTTCCGCGTCTTACTGGTATCTTAAACATCACACACTCTGCCTTTCGCATACCGCTATGTCGCCCTGAATTTTAGTTATTTTATATCCTGGATAGCGATTGGGAGTAATGTATTCAATTGCCTTCTCTTTCACTTCTTGTTCGTTTTTTGCGCCCTTCCTCACCCACGCCGGAAGGACGACTTTCGATTGATTTTTATCTAACATAGGTTTTTCACTCCTTAGTTTGTTTGCTCTACCTCTTCAACCTTTTCTTTAGCCTCAGCGATTTCTTTTTCAGCTTGCTTAACCCATTTCGTTGATTTTTTAAGTACCTCTTCAGCTTGCTTTAACGTTAATTCAGGAACTTTCTTAATGCTTAAATGCCCTTTAATAGTGTCTTCATCCACTTTTCGAAGAGTAGCCAACTTTTTAATGTTTAATTTGATTGCACCAACTTGTTGAGCAGTAATCATTTCTTCTTGTACTTCCGGTAGGTCTTCACCCGCATAGATATATAATCCCAATCCGTGAAGCGCTATTGCCTTTACTAAGCAACGTTGAATACTAGTGTTAATATCAAAGCTATTAGGCTCTGCAATTGGTTTATTTTGATTGTTAAGTATCGGGTGGATCTGGCTTAGTGGTAATCCTTGTACAGTTACTTCAACCTCTACAAAATAACCACAATCCGTTTTAAGATAAGGCGCTCCATCGAATCGCTTTACTTCCCATGTTGCTGTTGGATCTACTTCACGAAGTTTTTTAACAGCCCAAGCCCATGATAAGTAATTAAAGCGGCCTTTCTTTTCAACATGTCCCGAGCAATCTATTTGGGCTAACTTAGAAAAGTAATTTTCAGTTGTCATATGAATCTCCCTCTCTTTTAAAATGGTGCTACTTCTGTTTGTTTACTAGCTTCATACACTTCATTAAGTACCTGTAACCCGTATTCATAAGCCACAACCACTGATACAGCATTAGGCTCTTTACTTTTCTTATATCGTTCAACTAAACTCTTCATAATTTGAATTTCAGCTTCAATCTTGTTTTGTAGGCACATATCATTCACCTGCTACTTTCTCTGTAGAATAAGACTTTACATTACCTTTATTTGAAATCTCATAATGACCTTCGTAACCAGTAATTGGTTTCCATTGTTCTTTCATTCTCCAGCCACCATCTTTCTTGCGTGCCTTTCTAAAAATCCTGAGGAGCACTCCTCACAAATGAGTGATCCTTCGAATTTGTAATAAGTCTTCCCAAAGTACAGCTCACCATCACAGTCTTCGCAGTAATCCATGAAGTCTCTAGCTGATGAATCGTGATAATTTCCATAAGTAATTGGATTTTCAATCATTTCCATATTCCTCCTTTCTTACTAAGAGAAACAAAATATGTTATAATGTAGGTACGGATATTTATTTTGTTTCTCTAAAACCGTCCTATTGGTGGGGGCGGTTTTTTATTTCTCAACTAAATAAACAGAATTTTCAATTTTTAATCTGTCATTTCCATTGAGTTATTGATAAAATAGAATCAACCTGTTGAAACACCCTTATTGGATACCTGTGCCTCCCCGTACAGGTATTTTTAATGCCAGTTTTTAACTAGCAGATGCATTGTTCTTACCCTTTCTGATGCTTCGCGCATAGGGATATCCAGGAACCTTTCAATAAGGTGGGGGATATCATTATATTTCCGAATATTCCAACAATATAAAACTTACCTATGTTCATAAATTCGTAAAATCTTTATATAAAAATTAAATGAAATATGTGTTAAACTTATTACATTCCAAGAAGTCCTTTACTTTTAGAATCGACAATTCTTCAATACCCTTAGTCTTGCCCTGCAACCCCTGCAGGGCTTTTATCATTTAGCTAGAGTTATAAACTCCTTATGCATTTCCTCAACTTTATCTGCGCTGTTATGTATTCCTCTAGCTCTTAAATTTTTTATGATCCATAAAATTTTCTTTCTTTCGTATTCATCCCACTGCTGTTTACTCATCGTCTTACCACCTTATTTATCTATTACTCTTCTGATTTGGTATAATGTTCCTTGAAAGGGGACATATATATGACAGCTAATATTATTCAAATTATTTCTATTATCATAACAACTGTTATCTCAATTATTTCAGTAGTCATTGCGGTAAAATCACTACAAACTACTCGAAAATCTATTGAAGAATCTAATAGACCATATGTTGTGGTTTATCGAGATTACATTCAAGTTTCATCTACCATTATGGAATACCTAGTAATTAAAAACTTTGGAAAAACCGGTGCAATTATAGAATCTTTAGTTTTTGAACCTCGCTATTACGATTCTCGTAACAAACCGCTATTCCAAAATTTAGAACATACTTTTATTGCTCCGGGACAATCTATAACGACAGTAGTTTCATCCAATGCTTTTAAAAGTGAGCGTGAAGGAGTAACAGTTGCAACCATCAAATATAAAGACACTATTCAGTCGTATACTGAAAAAATAAATCTAAATGAAGCGTTAATGCACGATATTACTTTTGCAAAAACTAACCCTTCAAAATCTCAATCTATCGAAACAGTTATTTCAAAAACTGCTGAAGAATTACTTAGAAGAAACCTTTAGAATTTTCGCTTGTTCCTCAAGAAATGATTCAAAGTTTTCTAATACAATCCGAGCTTCACCAAAATTCAAATCATGTTCAGCAAGTACGCTAACAATGTCTTCCCTCACTTGCTGAATTTTTTCTTTTTTTAATATCCCGCTGTACATTATTACGTCCATATTCATTCCCCTTCCACCCTTATAAACCGTCTGTCTATCCAATCCATTAGACGAATGAATCCGAAAAGTAAAATGAATAGAACCAGAATCATTAAATGTGAAAATGTGCTTTCTTCCATCATTTACACCGCCTCCTGTTCCTGTTCTTTCTTCAGTCGATCTATGATGTAGGCTTGCCCTTTTGGTGTTACGTATGTTGTTGTCCATGTGAAAGGCTCTCCACTTGGTTTCTGCTTAACACCTTGTGCAATTTCGAAGTATCCTTTTTCAACAGCTGCTTGAGTCGGTTCAGTGGATCGCTTGAACATTAAGTTCCATTCTCTAAGTTTTGCGAATAACTGACGTTGCCCAATTTTGATATTATGTTTAGCCGCTAACTTAGCAACTTCACTCACTTTTAGTGATTTATCTGATTGCATACATGCTTCTGCGAAAACTACTAACGGCTGTTGCTGTACGATTTGTTGTTGTGCTACTGCAAGTTTTTCTCTCTCTTCTTTTAATTTAATGAGAAGACCAATCATGAAGTCCGGATCAGTTACCGCTTTTTCTAACGCTTGTTCTGTCATGTACGCTCCATGTTTGCGGATTGTTGGGAGAACCTCTTCGAATACCCATTTTTCAAATTGTTCCGCTTGTGGAAGTTTTGATTTAACGATTAAGCGATATAAATTGGATTCATTAATGAACTTTTTTCTTTGTTTTCCACTATTAGTAGGGACTATCGTTTCGTTCACCCCTTCAGATTTACAATGATCTTTAATTGCTTTGTGTGGATTTGAATAACCTAAAGCTTTAGCGACATTTGTTGCCGGAAAGTATTCTTTTCCATCTTTAATAAGAATTCCTAAGTTTCCGAACATACTGTGTGAGAATTTTTTGAGTTCATCCATTTGGTTTACTCCCCTTCATTTTATAAACCTTAGGTTTACTTTAATTGTTAAAAAAAAGTTCTTTAGGATTTTCCTCAAGAGCTATTGCGATTTTTAGCGCTAAATCTATTTTTAATGTTCTTTTGTTGTTCTCGATATACCAGTAGTGCATTTTAGTGATTCCGACTTTATTGGCAACGTCTTGGCAAGACATTCCTTTTTCTAGTCGTTTTTGTTTTAACTGATGCAAGTTATTTCCTCCCTTCGTTGCCTGTAATTTCATTATAAGTAAACCTAAGGTTTATTTCAAGTGATTTTTCAAAAAAACTATACTGATTTTCAACTTGTGGTAAACACTATGTTTACTTTATACTTTATTTATCGCAAACACTTTATAAAAGGGGGCGCTAATATTGATTGGGGAAAAGATTAAAGAACTTAGGAAAAATAACAAGATAACGCAAGAGCAACTTGGTAATGCTATTGGTGTATCTAAAATGGCTATTTCTTATTTTGAAAAGGGAAAAAAGTCACCTGGGCGAGAATCCTTAGAAAAAATAGCTGATTATTTTAATGTAACTACAGATTATTTGTTAGGAAGATCGGAAGATCCTGAATTGAGCGAAGAAGAAAACAAGATTGTTACTGAAGAAGGTAAGAACATAATGGCTTTAATTGAAAGTCTTCCAGAAGAAGAGCGAAAGAAAGCCTGGGAACAATTAGAGATGTATGTTACTTATATGCAAAATAAAAAGAATGGCTAATCAAAGAAGACTACTTTACATGACAGTCTTCTTTTTTATGTATTTGGCTTTTCCTATAAGATTCATCTAGACATATTTTAAAAATATCTTCTGCTTTAATCGGAGCCCCGTGTTTCAAACTCAATTTTACTGCTTCCCTAACTAATTGCTCTTTTTTCATATCTACTTCCCCCAATATCCTCTTTAAATATATAGACGTTCAGAAAAAGGTCAGTTTTGTTGTTTGGGTCAAAATGTTTCCATTTCCTTTAGAGCAGAAATGACACTATCAATTGGATAGTGTCATTTTTTATATTTACATAAATCAATATCCATCCGGATCAATCATGTATAGAGTTGTTCTTTATTATATAATTACTTCCTTTTTAAAAATTTCTCGTTCAATAAATTCGAAGAATCCTGGTGGCTCTTCATCTAACATTTTATAGGCTTTTTCAACGATTACCATCTTTAATTCTTGCATTAAATCTTCTCTTTCTTTAAAAATAGTTTGTTGAACATGTTTCAATATTTTTAACTCTAACTGATCGATAATAGCTTGTACCTCTGCTTGCTTTTGAATATTTTCTACGGACATAAACATCTCTCTCCTTTATATTTAATTATCCTTTAGAAGCATGTCTCCATCTTATAACTCATTTATTTTAATGCTCTTTCATTACAGCGAATCCTTTAGCTGTTTTAATGTTTTTTTGACCCAGTAACCTACGTTTTGTTCTGTTTCTCCCAATATTTCAGCAATCTGCCTATTTGTAAGCATCTTTTCATAACGGTAGTAGAGAATCATTCGTTGCTTATCCGTCAATGCACGCATCGCTTTATCCAATTTCTCGTTTTCTACAGGAATAACATTTCCTTTCCCCACTCCTTCAATAACAACTGTCTCAGGTCTTTCTGCTTCGCAATCTTGCAAACTGCCAATTGTTTCAATTGCAGAAAAATCTCCTTCTAAAGCATTCTTATCAAAAATTAGCATTTGTTTTTTATTTCTGTTTCTCTGTCTCTTATCGAAATCAATAGCACGTCCACGTATTAAAACAGAGCAATACCTCAGAACACGATTTATTCTATAAAATTCTTTTGATGTTTGATTAAGTAAATTGATGTTTTTTTGAGAAGGGTTTTTAAAAGCTTCTTTCATTATTTCTTCATGCTTTTTATCTTTTAAAAACTCTTGAATAATGGGGTTTTCTAATATTAAGGGTAGTTTCTTTCGTATTTCCTGTATGTACTCTAATTGCTTTTTCTCTTCGTCGTGATGATAGTTATTATCGGAATTTGAGTGAGTATGTTTCCCCATAAAAAAACCTCCTTTTTTCCATAAATTATATAAATATAAGAAAAAAATAAAAATAAATAAGAACAAGTGTTCTAATTATCTCCCAAATTAGTGCGAAAATCTAGTACTTTTTACAAAATAAAACAATGTTTATTTTGTAAATTCTTTTTAGTTTTTTGATACTTCTTTCTCTAATAAAAGTGAGGAGGTGTCTATATGCAAAGTACACAAGCTGATACTAAAATAAACGATGGAATAGACTTCATAAATGCTAAAAAGTATTGGGCAAACGGTCACTATGGACAAGATACAGTTATTGCTGTAATTGACACAGGTTGTGACATTAACCATGAAGAGTTAAAAGACAACATTATCGGTACATTCAATTTTACAGATGATGATAACGGTAAAATTAGTATAGCGACGGACTATACAGGACACGGTACACATGTATCTGGAATTATAGCGGCTACTAATAAGAAACATTCTATCGGTATAGCTCCAAAGGCAAAGCTTTTAGTTATTAAAGCCATTGGAAATACAAGTATTTCAACTCATAAACACTTAATTAAAGCTATTCGCTTTGCAACTGCTTGGAGAGGCAAAAATGGTGAAAGAGTAGATATAATGAATCTCTCTTTAGGCACAAAAAGTGATGTTCCAGAGTTAAGAAAGGCAGTTGATGAGGCATTACAAGAAAATATATTTGTAGTAGTTGCTGCTGGGAACTACGGAGATGGATCAGAACTAACGGATGAAATCCTTTATCCTGGATACTACGAGGAAGTTATTCAAGTTGGTGCTGTCGGAAAGAACCTTATTCCCACACATATGAGCAATACAAACCCGAATATTGATTTTTTAAGTCTTGGAGAGTCCGTTTACTCAACCTACCCTCAAAATAACTATATAAGGCTCACAGGTACATCAGTTGCAACGCCACACATCACAGGAGCAATCTCTTTAATCCTTTCCTATTTCAAAGCAAAGCATTTGCCATTTTCCCAAAACATTATTTATCAATATCTTCTTTCACACTCTTTTTTATTAAAAGGTTACACCAATAAAACCCAAGGAAATGGAGTTCTGAAACTATAAGGAGGTGCTAAGCTATGACCCCATTTGAAATGTTTAGCGCATCAATAGGCAATTTTGGATTTCCTATCGTGATTTCTATTTATCTTTTAATTAGGTTCGAAAAAAGGATTGAGGTATTAACGATTGCAATTAACGAATTAAAGCAAGTCGCAGAAAAAGACAAATAAAAAAGCATCAGTCATTTTGACTGGTGCTTTTAGATAATTAAACTCCAAAGAATAAAATTGCAACTACATTATAAACAATTGGTACTAAGAACATTACAATATTAAGAATAATTCCCCATAAAGACCATGTATCTTTGTTCATTCGATAACCTACAAACCCTATTATTGCACCAATTGGAGCAATAATAAAAGGCATAATAATAGGCAATCCCTGTATTTTTTCTAAAGGTACTAATCCAGTTAAGAAATTTATTACAAGTGCTGCTAAAATTACTGCAATAGCTATTGAAATTCCACCTAAAATACTGCTTTTTCCTTGTTTTTTTAATTCTACGTTGCCATTTGTCATTTTTAATTCCTCCACTTCATTATTCAAAGAACAGAAAATATAATTTCATACTGTAATAAATTACAATATTTAAGAAGACGATCAATGCTAGCGCATATACTGGATTAAACATCTCGATTCCAAACGTACCATAAAAGAAGAATAATAATGCCAAGAGGCCCATATTCGACCAACAAGTTATATAGCCTACTTTATACTTAATCATTTGATCCCTTTCGTCTTCTTCCTCTTCCTTTAACCACTTTTTACCCTTTTTAATTTGTATTGCATTAACTATTGTTAATACGATCCAAAAAATTGTGATTAATGGTAAGAACCACGATAATATTCCCGGCTCTCCAGCCTCCATTTTCCATATATTAAAAGTGGCTTCCATCAATAAAATACTAATTACTATTTTAATTAAAAAATTGTAAAGGTAATTCAATCCTTCTTCACCTCTGTAAATATGTCCTCAACTGCGCAATTAAAGGTTTTAGCTATTCTCATGGCTAAACCAACACTAGGCTCATACTTTTCTCTTTCAAGAGAAGCTATCGTTATTCTTTTTGTACCTACCCTTTCAGCTAACTCTGTTTGAGTTAAACCCGCATTTT
Organism: Bacillus sp. SH7-1; assembly: GCF_008042405.1. Classification (NCBI taxonomy): domain Bacteria; kingdom Bacillati; phylum Bacillota; class Bacilli; order Caryophanales; family Bacillaceae; genus Bacillus; species Bacillus sp. SH7-1. The sequence continues at coordinate 4,064 of NZ_QNUD01000043.1, read as the reverse complement.
CCCTATGTTCTTTTACCTTATTTGTGGTATAAATTTTCATTTCATTCAGTACCCCTCATTCCAATTAGAATAGCTGAATGTATAGTATTCTATACTTTCTGTGTATAGAATACTATACATTGGTTAGATATGTAAAGGGAATAATTGAAAATTACCACAAAAAAAGGCAAACCCCTAATGGGTTCACCTTTTTATCTTTCTTATTTAAATGGGTTACAAGGTTGTTTACGGAACCAAAGGCTAATTGTAATCGCCCACTCAGAACCTGCCTTTACATGTGGAGCTAAGCAATTCTGAAGGTTTTTATCACAAGAGCAAGCAAAATATCCACGTGAACTGTAGCAACCATCATGTGTTTTACAACAAGCATCTACTTTAGAAATTGGAGCTTTTGGACCTGAACATCCTGGGCCACACCAGTTTCCATAGATACACGGTAATTGACTAACAACTTCTTCGCGCTCGGTATCCATTTCTGGTAGTTCACGATTTTCTAAACCTTTAAGTTCTTCTAAAAATTCGTCGTCAATTTCTGTTTCAAGCGTTTGGATTACTTCGTCTTCGATAATGTCATATCCTTTAAGAAACTTTTTACCTTCTTTTTCAACAATAACACTACCTGAAACCAATTCTTCATTATCAAGTTTTGTATAAATCACTTTAATTGTATCTTCCATGTTACCTAAAATAACTACTTGAATCGAGACATCACCTTGTTCAAATTTAAATCCTTTACGATTATTAAGATCATAAGCACCAACGAATTGAGTCATTTTTTGAACCATTTGCTTTGCAGCAACCGTATTAATTTGAGCATTATCCAATAAAGTTTCTTGCTCTTCTATTGATAAAGTTTGTAATTGTGCCATTAACAAACCACTCCTTAATATTATTTTGGAGGCAGTACCTGGATTCGAACCAGGAACAAGCGAAGCATGTGTCTTTCAAAAGACTTACTGCCCTAATATAAAGATGGCAGCCGGATTCGAACCGGCGATAAAGGTTTTGCAGACCTTTGCCTTACCTCTTGGCTATGCCATCATGTTAAGATTTCGTTGCCTTACATTTGTAATAGAGAGGTGAGTCCCTAAAAACTAAAAAGAAATTTAAAATTTTTTATTTTTTGAATGGCAGCAGCTAAATTTACATCAGCAATTAAAGCTTTGGGACATTTGCCTTACCTCTTCCTACGCCAACATTTCAGTATTTCATTGCCTTACGTTTGTAATAGAGGAGTAAGTCCACAAAAATTAAAAAGAGTGTAAAAAAAAAAGAAATTCGCACCTCATAGGTACGAATTTCTTTTTTACTTTTAGAAACTGTAAGAACTCTACATTAAGTCAATTTCTTCATCACGTTCACCCACACTCTCTTTATGCCTTCATATTTAATAGGCTTGTAAGTTATACGAAATTTAACACAGAAAAAATTTATATTTCTTTTTACTTTTTTAAATCTTATTTCTCTATTACTTACGAGAAGAAAAAAGCGGAGGTATTGATTATGAAGAAAAATTATGGAGTTACTGTCTTTACTATGCCCCACTGTCCGGCTTGTATAAATTTAAAGAAATGGCTTATTAAAGAGAATATTACCTTTACTGAAAAAGATATCATTAAGGATTTAAAGGCTCAAAAAGAATTTGAAGACCTAAGCTTAAAATATACTCCAACCATTTTTATTGAGGATGGCGAAGAAACCCATAAGTTTATTGGAGCGCCCATTAAAGAACTTGAAAAAATTTTACTATCAGAATCTAATTCAAAATAAATGAGGTTACAATCATGGATATTATTGAAGAAAAAGTTAAGAAATATAATCAAGTTAAAATTGATTTAATGAAAATTGCCCAATGTATCGATTGTTGCAATGAAGATGAAAGAGAAATTTATCAAGACATTGCTCTAAACTACTCAAAACACCTTAAATGTATACAGGAATCAATCGAGAAAATCTATGGTATAGATCTTTGTAATTGTTGCACTCTACCAAAAGAATAAGTAAAATTATTCCTATTTTATAGAGGCTAATTTTTCACATATTTTCACCATTCTTACCAATGAGAGCTACGGCTCTCTTTTTTCTTTTTTTATTTCCAAAATATAAAAATATAAAAATATAAAAATATAAAAATATAAAAATATAAAATTAATAATTTGCTATCATTGTGTGAAAATCTTACATTTATCAACAAATTATTATTGTATTTTCAATTTTAAGAATGTAAAATATTTCAATGTAAATACATACCATTTAGGGAGATGGAGAAAGTTATGAAAAAACTATTAGCTTCAGCAACAGCGGTCACATTATTAACAGTAGGGTACAGTTCTGCTGCATTTGCAGCCAAGAGTCCTAATGATACAAAAAACTGTGGACATTTTAAAAATCAACAAGAGGCTCAAGCGTTCTGGGATCAAAATGGATATGGTGTTGGAAATGATCCAAATCGTTTAGACAATGATAAAGATGGTATTCCATGTGAAGATTATAAGTATCCAACAAACACAAATACTACAACAGACAATAAAGAGACTACTAAGCCTCAAGAACAAACTAAGCAGGAAAATACACAACAAAACAGTCAAGCAACAAACAATAAACAAGAGCAGACTAAACAAACAGCTGTAAAGGCTGAAACAAAAAAACAAGGTGAAAAATTACCTAATACAGCATCAAACGGCGTTACAATGATGCTTGCAAGTGCTGCTTTAGTATTAATAGGTTCAATTCTTGTGTTCCGTCGTAAAAAAACGAATGCATAAACTAATACCTAAAAACGGCAGGAATATTCCTGTCGTTTTTAATGTGGAGTGATAAGCTTGAAAAAACTTGATTGGTTGGGAGTTTTACTAATTACTATAGGCTCTTTTGCCTTTGTTTATTACTTTATAGATTGGTATGATGCAAGAAAAACTGTTGAAGCCTTAACCAGTACTGAAATTCAACAATATCAAAATATACAACCTGCCACTAAAGATGAAAAAGATGTCAACAATGAATCAAACAAAGAACAATCTCAACATACTATACCAAATCAAGAATCTAATCTTACAAACACTAGTGAACCAATACCAGAATCACAAAAACAGATCCCAGCTTCTCAAGTTCAGCATCAAATGGGAGAACAAATCGCCTATATGGTTATACCGAAAATTAAACAGAAATATCAAGTTTACTGGGGCGCTGATACCAAAACTTTAAAAAAAGGGGTAGGAATGTTTGTTAGTGATATTACGACTACTCCTTCTGGTAATGGACATACTGTTTTAAGTGGACATCGTGATACGGTATTTACTAAATTAGGAGATTTACAAGAAAATGACTATATTTTATTTGAGTATGATAGAAGAGTATACATTTATCAAATTCAAAAACACTGGATTACAGATGCAAATGATCGTACTGTAATCGTTGCAAAAGATAAACCAACATTAACACTAACTACATGTTATCCATTTAACTATATTGGGGATGCACCTGAACGATACATCATTGAAGCATCTTTAGTTGCTATTAATTGAGAGTGAGAGCTATTGCTCTCTTTTTTTATCCACAATTTCTAGTACAATTGAAGTAATTAAGAAACATATAGAGTAACGTGTCCGATCTTAACAGCTGATGAAAATACATCCGGGAGTTGAAATGCAGTCGAATCTAAAATACGAATACGCTTGAAAACAGAAGTGTATGGAGAAGAAATCGGCATAGATGCGACCAATTTCTTTGCTTAGTAGTTCGGCTAGTAGGGTGTTGTAAAAGTTGGACGGCCGCCTTATTAAACCGTTGATTCAGTCCCTCAGGACTGATGAGTACTTCTGTTGATGCTTCTAAACAGCTAGATAATTGAGTTAAAGAAGTCATAGCTACATTTTGGCTCACCCATACACATAAAGCTACTAAATCTTTTGCTTGATACTTACTAGTTCGTTGTACAAAACCAACATCTCTGGCAAGATTCTGTAAGGTATTTGGAGATAAAAAACTTTGAATCTCTTGAGCAAATAGTTGTAATTCGTCAGACACAGAAACAGACATAAAAAACGCCATCCTTTCCTATGATT
>NZ_QNUD01000042.1:0-86099 GCF_008042405.1 Bacillus sp. SH7-1 | reverse complement strand
GTGTTTTAAAAGATTATGGAATTTTTATGAATATTACTGTAAAAAAATAATTTTTTAAAAATTTTCAATAATAACACTTTACAAAACTCAAAAAATTAGTAGAATAATAGTTAATAAGAATCTTCTGATAAATATATAAAGAAAAACAGAATTATCAGAAAATTCTTAAATGAGAGCGTTAAGAATTAGGGAGGGTACAGAAAGTGAAAAAGAAAAAAATGAAAAAACTAACAGCGGTTGTAGCACCAGTTTTAGCAATGAGTATGGCATTAACAGCATGTTCTACATCAGGTGGAGATAAGAAGACAAGCACAAACTCTAGCTCTGGCGGAGATAGCAAATCAGAAGAAAAATTAGCAGCGAAACAAGTACTAAATCGTACTGAAACAAATGAAATTCCAACAATGGATACTTCGAAAAGTACAGATACTTTAGGTTCTCAAATGCTAGGGAACACAATGGAGGGTTTATACCGTTTAGATAAAGATAATAAACCAATCCCAGCTGCGGCAGAGTCAAGCACGAAGAGTGAGGATGGTAAAAAATGTACAGATACTTTAGGTTCTCAAATGCTAGGGAACACAATGGAGGGTTTATAGATAAAGATAATAAACCAATCCCAGCTGCGGCAGAGTCAAGCACGAAGAGTGAGGATGGTAAAAAATATACATTTAAATTACGTAAAGATGCAAAATGGTCAAACGGTGATCCTGTAACAGCGAAAGATTTCGTATTTGCATGGCAACGTTTATTAGATCCGAAAACAGCTGCAGAGTATGCATTTATCGCATTCCCGATTAAGAATGCAGAAGCAATTAGCCAGGGGAAAGCAGAAGTTTCTACATTAGGTGTAAAAGCGATTGATGATCTTACACTTGAAGTAGAATTAGAACAAGCGGTACCATATTTCTTAAACTTAGTAGCATTCCCGTCGTACTATCCATTAAATGAAAAGTTTGTAAAAGAAAAAGGGGATAAATACGGTTTAGAGTCTGATACAACAGTATATAACGGACCGTTCGTTCTTACTGATTGGAAGCATGAGCAAGGCTGGAAACTGAAGAAAAACGATCAATATTGGGATAAAAAGACTGTGAAATTAGATGAGATTAACTTTAGTGTTGTAAAAGAACCAGCAACTCGTGTGAATTTATACGAGAGTGGCCAAATTGACTTCTCTCTATTGACTGGAGAATTCGTTGATAAATATAGAAATAATAAAGAGGAGTTTGGAACATATTCAGAACCAAGTACGTTTTTCATACGTTTAAACCAAAAACGTGGTGGGCAAGATACACCGTTAAAGAGCAAAAAATTACGTGAAGCAATTGCTTTATCGATTGATAAAAAGAATTTAGCGAATGTTATTTTAAATGATGGATCGAAACCGGCTGATTACTTAGTACCTAAAGGGCTAGCAAATGGACCAGACGGAAAAGACTTCCAAGAAACGTTTAAAAATGGTATTAAGCCAGATGCGAAAAAAGCAGCTGCTGCATGGGAAGAAGCGAAAAAAGAACTTGGAAAAGATCAAGTTACAATTGAGTTCCTAAACTATGATACTGGTAATGCGAAAAAAGTTGGAGAATATGTAAAAGATCAAATTGAGAAGAATTTAAAAGGTGTAACAGTTAATATTAAACTTCAGCCGTTCAAGCAAAAACTGAAATTAGAAACAGAGCAAGATTATGATATTTCATATGGTGGATGGAGCCCAGACTATGCAGATCCAATGACATATTTAGATATGTTTGAATCTAATCACTCTCACAACCAAATGAGCTACTCTGATGCGAAATATGATGAAATGGTTAAAAAAGCTGGAGGAGAGTTAATGAGTGACGCGAAGAAACGTTGGGAAGAACTAGGGAAAGCTGAAAAATTATTACTTGAGCAAGATGTAGCACTTGTACCTTTATATCAAAATGCTAGATCTTATGTAATGAAACCGACTGTAAAAGGAGTTGTTAAACATAATATTAGTCCGGAGTACAGCTTTAAATGGGCTTATGTAACTGAAAAATAATAAGTTGAAAAAGCATTCCGAAAGTAGACTACTTTTGGAATGCTTTTTTATTATGAGATTAAATGTAAACAAACCAACAAGCACAAGGGAAATGGTACGTTTATAGTAAATGGGGGAAATTTGTATAGCAACAATAGTAAAAAATACGTTTTACTATTACAAAAAAATAATTTTTAGAATATTTTAAAAATAACTTTACAAAAATAGAAAAGTTAGTAGAATATTAATTAATAAGAATTTTCTGATAACTAGTTATTAGAAAATCTCTCAAAATTAGTTTCGTACATATAATTGGGGAGGGTACAAAAATGAAGAAAAAGATGAAAAAGTTCACGGCGGTTGTAGCGCCAGTTTTAGCGATGAGTATGGCGTTGACAGCGTGTTCTGGATCTGGTGGGGAGAAGAAAACAACTACGACGTCTAATGGTGGTGGGGAAGAGAACAAATCCGAAATTAAATACGCAGCAAAACAAGTATTAAATCGTACAGAGAATCAAGAAATTCCGACGATGGATACGTCTAAATCTACTGATACGTTAGGGTCACAAATTTTAGGGAACACGATGGAAGGATTATATCGTCTTGATAAAGATAATAAGCCAATCCCAGCTGCTGCAGAATCTAGTACGAAAAGCGAGGATGGCAAAAAATATACATTTAAATTACGTAAAGATGCAAAATGGTCGAATGGTGATCCTGTAACAGCGAAAGATTTCGTATTTGCATGGCAGCGCTTACTTGATAAAAATACAGCGTCAGAATACGCATTTATTGCTTACTATATTAAAAACGCAGAAGCAATTAATAAAGGTGAAAAACCTCTAACAGATTTGGGGGCAAAAGCAGTAGATGATTATACACTAGAGGTAGAATTGGAAAAGCCTGTACCATATTTCTTGAATTTACTAGCATTCCCGTCATACTATCCGTTAAATGAAAAATTCGTAAAAGAAAAAGGCGATAAGTACGGTTTAGAAGCAGATACAACGGTGTATAACGGGCCGTTCGTGATGTCTTCATGGAAACATGAACAAGGATGGCAGCTAAAGAAAAATGATAAGTATTGGGATAAGAAGACTGTAAAATTAGAAGAAATTAACTATAGTGTAGTGAAAGAAGTTGCGACGAAAGTAAACTTATATGATACAGGGTCAATTGATTTCACACTACTATCAGGAGAGTTTGTGGATAAATATAAATCAAACAAAGAAGAATATGGCGAGTATGCAGAATCAAGTACATTCTTCTTACGTTTAAATCAAAAGCGTAACGGACAAGATACGCCGTTAAAGAGCAAAAAGCTTCGTGAAGCAATTGCATTATCGGTTGATAAAAAAGGACTGGCAAATGTTATTTTAAATAATGGTTCAAAAGCAACAGATCAATTAGTACCAAAAGGACTTGCGACAGGACCAGACGGTAAAGATTACCAAGATACATTTAAAAATGGTCTGAAATATGATCCGAAAAAAGGTGCAGCAGCTTGGGAAGCAGCGAAAAAAGAACTTGGAAAAGATCAAGTTACAATTGAATTACTAAGCTATGATGATGGAACTGCGAAAAAGATAGCTGATTATGTTAAAGATCAAATTGAGAAGAATTTAAAAGGTGTAACAATTAATACAAAAATTCAGCCTTTCAAACAAAAATTAAAATTAGAGACTGCACAAGATTATGAAATTTCTTATGCAGGTTGGAGTCCAGACTATGCGGATCCAATGACATTTATTGATATGTTTGAATCGAAGAGCCCATATAACCAAATGAGTTATTCAAATGCAAAATACGACGAAATGGTACAAAAAGCAGGTAATGAATTAATGGGTGATGCGAAGAAGCGTTGGGAAACGTTAGGGAAAGCAGAAAAATTATTCCTTGAAGAAGATGCGGGATTAGTTCCTTTATATCAAACAGGAAGAGCGTATGTAATGAAACCGAATGTAAAAGGAATTGTGAAACATAACATCAGTCCGGAATATAGCTTTAAGTGGGCGTATGTAACGGAAGAGAAATAAGAAAAAAGAGCGTTTGAAAAATATATTATTTATTTTTTTAAACGCTCTTTTACTATTCAATTAAATTTAAATAGATAGAGAAGAATAAGAGAAGTAGTACTTACATATAGTAGGTGGGGGAGAATTCGTATAGTAGTAATAGATTGTTATTAATTTAAATAAATTAATTATTATGAATATTCCTTAAAAAAACTTTACAAATTGTGAAAAATTAGTAGAATGATAATTAGTAATAATTTTCTGATAATTCAAATTAGAAATCTCTCAAAGTTAGTTTCGTACATATAATTGGGGAGGGTACAAGAATGAAGAAAAAGATGAAAAAGTTTACGGCGGTTGTAGCGCCAGTTTTAGCGATGAGTATGGCGTTAACAGCGTGTTCTGGATCTTCTGGTGGGGAGAAGAAAACGACAACGACATCTAATAATGGTGGGGAAGAGAAGAAGTCTGATATTAAATATGCGGCAAAGCAAGTGTTAAATCGCACAGAAACGAATGAAATTCCGACGATGGATACTTCTAAAAATACAGATACACTAGGCTCACAAATTTTAGGGAACACAATGGAAGGTTTATATCGCCTTGATAAAGATAATAAGCCAATCCCAGCTGTAGCAGAATCTAGCACAAAAAGTGAGGATGGTAAAAAATATACATTCAAATTACGGAAAGATGCAAAATGGTCAAACGGTGATGCTGTAACAGCGAAAGATTTCGTATTTGCATGGCAACGTCTAGTAGATCCAAAAACAGCTGCTGAATATGCATTTATCGCTTACTATCTTAAAAATGCAGAAGCGATTAATCAAGGGAAAGCAGAAGTTTCTACATTAGGTGTAAAAGCGGTAGATGATTATACGCTTGAAGTGGAACTAGAAAGACCAGTACCATATTTCTTAAACTTAATGGCATTTGCGTCATACTATCCATTAAATGAAAAGTTCGTGAAAGAAAAAGGGAATAAATTTGGTTTAGAGTCTGATACAACAGTATATAACGGACCGTTCGTTCTTACTGATTGGAAACATGAGCAAGGCTGGAAATTAAAGAAAAATGATCAGTATTGGGACAAAAAGACTGTAAAACTAGAGGAAATCAACTATAGCGTAGTAAAAGAACCAGCTACTAGAGTAAATTTATACGATACAGGTGCCATTGATTTCGCGCTTTTATCAGGTGAATTTGTTGATAAGTATAGAAATAATAAAGAAGAGTTTGGCGCATATTCGGAAACAAGTACGTTTTACTTACGTCTAAATCAAAAACGTGGCGGGCAAGATACACCGTTAAAGAGTAAAAAATTACGTGAAGCAATTGCATTATCAATTGATAAGAAAGCTTTAACGAATGTTATTTTAAATGATGGTTCAAAACCAGTGGATTATTTAGTAGCAAAAGGTTTGGCGAGTGGACCAGACGGTAAAGATTTCGCAGAAACGTTCAAGAATGGTTTAAAACAAGACTCCAAAAAGGCAGCGGCAGCTTGGGAAGAAGCGAAAAAAGAACTTGGAAAAGATCAAGTGACAATTGAACTTTTAAATTATGATACTGGTAATGCGAAAAAAGTTGGGGAGTATGTAAAAGACCAAGTTGAAAAAAATCTAAAAGGTGTGACGGTAAATATTAAACTGCAACCATTTAAGCAAAAACTAAAATTAGAATCAGACCAAGATTATGATTTTTCATATGGTGGTTGGAATCCGGATTATGCGGATCCGATGACATATCTTGATATGTTTGAGACGAAAAATTCGCAAAACCAGATGAGCTACTCAAATTCAAAATATGATGACATTATTAATAAAAGTAAGACAGAATGGATGGCTGATGCCAAAAAACGTTGGACAGAGTTAGGAAAGGCTGAAAAAATATTACTTGAAGATGATGTAGCGCTTGTACCTTTATATCAAAATGCTCGATCATATGTAATGAAACCAAATATAAAGGGAATTGTGAAACATAATATTAGTCCAGAATATAGCTTTAAATGGGCGTATGTAGAAGAGAAATAAACAAGAGAAGAGCATTTTCAAGTTGCGGTATTGCACTTGGAAGTGCTTTTTTATGTGCACAATTCATTGATGGATGAATATATGTATTATAGAAAATTTAAAGGAGAATTCCATGAAACGAAACACATACATCGATTTCTTAGCTTATTACGGAATAGGGAGTGCTCATCCTGGCGGTTTTACGTTAACAAAACAATTGTTAGCACAACTGCCTTTTAGATATGGAGCTAACGTCCTTGAGATAGGCTGCGGTACGGGGAAAACAGCAGCGTATATGACAAAAGAATATGGTTATAAAGTAACGGCGGTTGAACAGAATGAGATTATGATTCAAAAGGCGAAAGATAGATGGTCGTATGAAGGAATAGACATTCAATTAATTGAAGGAAAGGCAGAGCAATTACCTTGTTTACATGAATCATTTGAGTTCGTACTCGGAGAATCGATACTTGCTTTTACAGAGAAAGAAAGGGTTATCTCGGAGTGCCATCGTGTATTACAGAAGGACGGAAAGTTAGTTGTAATTGAAATGATTATTAATGCCCACATTGGGAGGGAAGAGGAAGAGAAGATCGCCCAATTATATGGCATGAACGAACTATTAACTGAGAGTGAGTGGATACAATTATTTCAGAAAGCAAACTTTAGGCGGGTTACAATTGCTGGCGGTGGCACAATTGCAGAAACAATCTCTAGCTATATAGAAGAGCCAGAATGGAATGTATCACAATTTATTCCGAATGAGTTATATGAGGCATGGGTACAGCATGAAAATGTACGGCTTATGTACCAACATATTTTAGGTCATCGTATTTTTATATGTGAAAAATAAAGAAAGAGAGTTGGCTAAAGATAGTCAACTCTTTACTATGTTAAATGAAAAATAACGCAGCTAATGTAATTCCGAAGATGAAACCAAATCCGAGTTCAACACCCCAGCCACAACCGCCGCCTCCCCAGCCGCCGCAACTACCACAACCACGACCGCCACATCCACAGCCGCTGAATCCACCACCACAACCAAATCCACAACTATCACATCTGTTAAGGCCGCCGCAAAGATCACAACCACCGTTTGCATATGCGTCGTAGTATCCGAATCCTGAATCAAAAGATGAGTGCTGTTGCACTGGTTCAATCCATACAGAGCTATTTGTCACATCAATTATTTTCCCTAAATGAATGCGACCATCACGATCTTCAATGCGAACGACTTTACCGAAATAACGTCGGCACGTATCATAACATTTTTGTCTATGCATGTTCTTTCCTCCTTCCGCATTACAGTAATACGATATGTAAAGGGGACAAGTGCGGCTTGTACGAATGCCCTATCTATCATAATTGTTATAGGAAAGGGGAAATATAGGAAGAGGATATATAAGGAGGAAAAGGCATGAAATCTACAGATCAGTTTCAGACATACGAAGTACAGTGGGAAGAATTTATTGAAGCTTTGCGAGAGGAAATGAAGAAGCAAGTAGGGGCAGATATCATTGATACAGTAGTTTGCAATTTAGAAGATGGTTTTGAAGTGTATACATATGTGCAGGGGGATTTGGATTTTGAATATAAGGAAGCGCTTGAAAGGAAATACGGGAGCGATGCAAAAACTCCTAATGTGTTAACGATTATGTTGTTAGCTAGCATTTATAGTACAAGTGAAGAGAATATACGCTTACATGCGGATCATAAAGACAATCCGATTGTTGAAGTGTATGTGAAGCAATAAAACACGCTGTGAAGGCGTGTTTTTTATTTATATGATAAAATGTTAGAAAATTAAGAAAGATGGTGATGGGTTGAAAATTAAACATCTTAATTTAACAGTTGCAGATGTAGTAGCTGCGAGAGAGTTTTTAGAAAAGTATTTTGGCTTAACTTGTAGCGGAACAAGGGGAAATGGCTTTGCGGTTATGCGTGATAATGATGGGTTTATATTAACGTTAATGAAAGGTAAAGACGTACATTATCCGCAAACATTTCATGTAGGGTTTCCTCAAGAAAGTGAAGAACAAGTAAATAAGATGAATCAAAGATTGAAGGAGGATGGATTTCTGGTCGAACCTCCTAAACGTGCACATGCGTATACGTTTTACGTTGAAGCACCTGGTGGATTTACAATAGAAGTGATGTGTTAAGTCAAAAATCAAACTTTTTGTTATGTGTTTTTAAAATAAAAAGTAGGAAAAGTCTGTTTTAAGTGTAGAGCTTAAACAGGCTTTTTTACTTATATTATCGGATAGAAAACGCTAGAAGGAATCATATTCAGTTTTTATAACTGTTTACATAATAAAGTTATGTTGTGTTCGTTGTCCTAAAATACAAGTCATATATCTTGTATCCTCTCATAAATTTAAACATAGGAATTTGTCTACAAAGGTGGCGAAGCCTCATCATGAAAATTCGAATTTGTGCCACATTCATGTTGTTTCTATTTATATGGTTACATCCTTTTTGGACTTTTGCAAAAGGAGAGGAGGCAAAGGAAAGGGTCGTTTCACTTGTATATGATGATTCGGGCAGCATGAGAAATAACGATCGCTGGAAATATGCCAACTATGCTTTGCAAAGTTTAGTTGCGCTATTAGATGAAAAAGATAAATTTTCTTATGTTCCAATGAGCAAGCCGAATGATCCATTAAACATTTCTTTAACGAAAGATAAGAGACAAACGGAAATTGAGGGAATTGGAGCATGGAAAACGTATTTAAATACTCCGTTTAGTGCAGTAGAAACGGCGATGCAATCTATAAAAAAGGAAGCAGATATAGATGGAAAACGTGAATTTTGGCTTATTGTCTTAACTGACGGGGCATTTAATGATTTAGAGAAAGATAAGGTTGGCGGAAAAGAACAAATTACACAGAAGTTAGCACAGTTTAAGAAGGATATGGATGCAAAAAAGATATCATTACATCCGGTTTTAATTACGATGGAAGAGGATTTAGGACAGCAAGAAAAGGCACAACTAAATACGTTTAAAGAAATATGGAAGAAAGAGATAAATGGAGTTGCGATGCCATCTAGTGGAGAGGATGGTATTGTAAAAAGCGTCAATCAAGTGGCAGCATTAGTTGCAAATCGTGATCCATTCTCTTCTGTGGAATCGATTGTAAAAACGAAAGTAGTAGGGAAAAAAGTAGAGATTACAACACCATTTCCGTTAAAGCGTATGACGCTTGTACGACAATCACCTTCTTTGTCTAATTATCAGGTCACACAAATTTCTAAACCATTACAATTACAATCTTCTTTTTCTATACATGCACCAGGCGAAGCGAAATTGTTCGGAAATATAGTTCATATAAGTACGGAAAATGAGGAAGTTATTAAACCAGGAACTTATACGATAGAAGTGGACCGAGATATTGAGAAAGAAGGATTACAAGTACTAGTCGAACCGGCGCTTAATTATACCGTTTCTACTTATGACAAAGATGATAGTAGTCAAAAAAATATGGAAAAAATGTACGAAGGTGTTACTGCTGTTATTGAAGCGAAGCCTACGGAATTACCAATTCAGTCTTCATATTTTCAGGCAGAAGTAGAAATAGACGGAAAACAGTACCCGATGAAGTGGGACGATAAAAAACATGTATTTTACTACGAAATGAAGATTGATAAAGGGTTAGTACGCGGGAAAGTTCATATGAACATAAAAGGATTTTACAGACAAACGAAAGAATTTAAAATCGAAGCAACGGAAAAACCAAAATTATCACTGCAAACGATTACGAAAGATTATGAAGAAAAAGTAACAAATTTAGAGAATAGTAAACCGTTTATTATACAACCACAGTTAGATGGTAAGCCGATGACAGAAGAGGCTGTCAAAAAACTATTAAAATCTACTGGTGTCACATCTAAACAATCAATCAACTATGAAATAAAACAACATGGTAATCAAATTTATATTTATCCTCGCCCTCATTACTCCGACACATTCAATTTCACAGATACCGGCACCGTAGAAGCTACCATCGTAGTGCAGGATTCAAAATTACATGAAGTAAAGAGAAAAATATCACTTCATATTCAAAATGCACCGTTTTATGAAAAGTATGCGCTTATCTTTAAGTTTGTTATTCCTATCACTTTATTACTGTTAATAGTGGGAATAATCGTTTTAGGATGGATTGTCCGTCCAAGATTTCACCGGAAAGCACTATTGTATTACGAATGGGATCAAGAGGTAGCGAAAGATTGGTTATATCAATCTGAACCAGAGTTACTTAAAAATAAATGGTGGAAGCACTATTTTGGCATTCCATTCCGAGCAGAAAGAAAGATTGTGCAATCCGTTACATTTATAGCAAAGAAGGGATCGAAATCGATATTTGTGGCGAAGGAGTCACAAGTAGTAGGAATGATTATTGATGGGATGTTTGTAACAGAGGATGAGGTTGGAAGGGAACATAAGACGCTGTATCCAAATGAATTTTTAGTAATTGATAGAGGGTATGGTAAAGAGATTTATAGGTACGAGTGTGAATAGGAGATAGTGCAAAGAGGGGGATTTTAGCTTTCCCTCTTCTTTTCAAACAAGCAAGAATAGGAAGGTGGTTCACATGACGTTACAAGTTCCAACGATATTAATTGGTTTAGGTGGAATCGGTAGTACTGTGACACATCAAATATATGAAAGGTTACCTGAGGAACGCCGAAAAAAGGTAGCAATGCATGTATTTGATACAGATGTGAATACATTAAGTAAATTTGATCATATTCGAAAGTTTAAGACGCAAACGAGTTCGAGTAAAACGCCAAGAGAGTATATTGCGGGAGATCCAACGATTCCAGAGTGGTTTCCAATGGACCCGACTATACTTGATAAACCACTGACAGAAGGGGCAGGACAGTTACGCGTCATTTCCCGTTTAGCGTTACGTGCTGCAATGAAAGAAGATAAACTCACCTCCTTTTGGCAAGAAATTGAGAAGATCTTTCCGGTTACAAGCGATCAAACGGAATATGGAGTACGTGTCATTATAGTAACATCACTAGCGGGTGGAACAGGTTCAGGGATGTTTCTACAAATTGCATTATATTTACGTGAAATGCTTCGGAAAAAACTGCAGCATCACAACATTTTAATACGTGGTGCGTTTTTAATGCCGGATGTGTTAGTGAAGACGAGAACGGTTAGTGCGAAAGAGTTTGAAACGGTGCAAGCAAACGGCTATGCCTCGTTAAAAGAATTACATGCCATTACACTCGGTTCTACTGGAGAATTATCCAAACGCGGTGGCGTTACAATTGAATTAGAATATCGACCTGATCAAGTAGATGAAGACGGAAGAACGAATCATACAATAAAACAACATCATTTACCGTATAATTATTGTTTCTTATATGATTACGAAAATTTACATGGACACCATCTGCATAATTTATCAGATTATATGGAGCAAATGGCAAATACGATTTATTTACAGTTGTTTAGTCCGATGTCTGCAAATCATTTTGCGCAGGAAGATAATCAAATTCAGCAATTAGCAGAATCAAGCGGGAAAGGGCGATATTGCGGGGCAGGAACGGCAAAGATTATTTATCCGTATGAGCATGTGTTAAAATATTGTGCTTTAAAATGGGCCGTGCAAGGTTTAGATGAATCGTGGCTTCATTTAGATCAATTGTTTCAAGAGAAGAAGCAAAGATATGACCAAGATGTAAAACGTGGTATGCAGCGTGAAAAGCCAGAGCGTGGGAAAAGTTATTTAGAAGACTTAGAACATCTTGCTACTCGTCCAGAACAGGCTCATATTTTCTATAGACAAATGTACAATGAAACGCGTGAAGGAGCAGAGGGTGGTAAGGTTGGTGTTGCAAAATCTAAACTGTTTTTAGAAGCTGTAGAAAGTTATGTACAGCGTACGGTGCAAAAAGACGAGGAATTAAATCGTCTGCAGCATGAGTGTAAAATTTCAGCTGCGAAGCTGAAAATGATGGAGCAAATGAAAGGTGAAGTAGCAAGAGTGGATCATGCGGTTCGTTTATATGCATATGCGATTCCGAGCCGTGTACATGAACATGTAACGACACTATTGTATGACATGATTGAATCAGATCGTTTTTCGCCAAGTGGTTCTGAGGGGCAGTCCTATCAATTAAATACATGGTTTTTAAAGAAAACAGATTCTGTTCATCCAGTATCAGCTCGTTTTATGTTGTATGAAATTCGAAAGCAGTTAGTAGAAAAAATGAATCGACTACATGAAAATAATGAACAAAAGCGTAATTTAATTCAAAACTACGATAAGAAATTTAATGTAAGTAATATTGATGGAACGGTAACAGCTGTGCGTCGAGTAGAAATCGCGCAGCAACAAGGCTGGGTTGGAAAAATGATTAATAATCAGCAACGTTTATTTAAAAAAGAATTTGAAGATATTGTAACGCAGTACGTACACAAATTAAACGAGTATCGTAAAGAAATGCTATTAGAACTCGTGTATCAATCGCTATATCAAGCAGTTAACAAAATGATTCAATACTGGGAAAGATTTTTTGATAATTTACATGAAACACGTGAAAACTTACTGTTTGAAATTCAAAAACGAAGCAAGGAATTTGAAGGGAAAACAAACCCAACGAATGTATACGTATTAGCTGAAGAGAAGCTGCAAGAAAAGATATGGCAAGATATGCAGCAACATTTAAATTTAGGTGTATTACCGAAAGATATATCTGCGGAAATTTATATGAGTCTATACGGGGAATATTGCCGAGATGCGAAAACAGAAGAGATTCAATCGAAAAAAGTAGAAGACTTTTATCGTGAGCACATATTAAGTTATTGCTACGATGAATTACAAATACGCTATCGTGATAAATTAGAGCTGAATATCGTTGAGGCGTTACGAAAAGAAGCGGATTATAAGAAGCGTGATCGTGATGAATACGTCCGTGAAAAAATTGAAGACCTCTTCCATTTAGCTAGCCCATTTGTGCCGAAAGTTTCCCATCATAGGGAATTACAATACTGGGGTATACATCCATCTTTAAAGAAAGAACTGCAAGAGGAATTAATTCAAGAAATGTTTAAGGAAAAGGATACAGTACATGAAGCTTTTTCGCCATTTGAAGTAATCTGTTACCGAGCACATTATGGTTTATCGCTGCAAGACTTTCCTAAGCTTTCGTCGGGACATATTGCAAATGGATTTATGAATGATAAAGGTGATTATTTTCAGTCATACTATCGTCGTGTGAACAAGTTGAATAGTAAAAAATCTAGTTTAACGCCGCATTTAGATAAGTATTGGCACTTACCAGCCTTCATGCCAGACTTAAATGCAACGCAAACGAAATTAGATTACGATAAATGTAATCGCGCTCTTCTATACGCGTATATATATCGGTGGATTAGTTTAGTTGCTGTTGATGGCCAATTCGTGTATCAATATAACGGTGTTGGACGTAGTTTCTTAATTCAGTCGATGGGGAAAAACATTTCAAGCGAAAGTTATAAATTACACAGAGCATTGCTTCATAACCCATTTATTTATGAAAACATCTTGTCCAGATTTGAAGAAGAACAAGAAAAGGCGATGATACAAGGTGGACATTTATATACACATCCATTTGTATTAGGTGCTCAAGATATTAGATGGCTACGTAAAGAGCATGTCCATAATATTTTAGATATGATTTTAATGTATGACCGTGAAGCAAAATATGACCCAACGTTAGAAGAAACTTCTGATGAATTATTAAGGTTATTCCTTGATGAAATTGAGTTATATTTCCAAAACTATTATGGTACAGGTGCTGATATGGTTGCAAAGAAAGAGAAAGAAATGTTTATAAAACAATTGTGGGATCGTTCGTACGCGAAAGGTTATGTAGATCCAAATAGTGCTCCCTATAAAAAGTGGCAAAATTTATTAAGCGTTCATGATGAAGAGGAAACGCCAAAAACGAATGTATAATGAATGAAAAGGGAATCCTTAAAAGTGGCAATACAACTTTAGAAAAGAGGGATTCCAATGCCATTTTTAGGAAGTGTATATCAAATATTTGGATTGTATCCGGAAATTTATTATGGAATGATTTCAGCTGAAATTGCGGAGCAGCAAAGATTGGAACAAGCGGAAAGCGAAGAACCAGAAACAGAAGTGTAACTGTATAGGAAACTTCAAAATAAAAATGATAACACGCTACTTGCTCTTTAAACGTATAAGAACAAGTAGCGTGTTTTTGCTATTTAATAATGCCGTTTTCTAAAATTTTAATAGTAGGTGCTACTTTCACATTAGCTTTTGAAAAGACACTCGGCCAATCGTCTTCATTCCACTCTTTAAATAAGAGAGGACGAAGAATGTTTACGTTAATAACAGTTTTGTCTACAAGTCCTTCCATATATATAAGTGCCGCTTCCTGTCCGTTTTTTAATGGAAAAGTGCGTGTGATTAATTCTGGAATACCGCTAAACAATTTGGACAAGTGCTTTAAATTAAGGGAAAGGGAAGAAGAGATAGATTTATTTAATGTGTAATCAGCTTGCTTTTGGGTAGAAAAAGATTTTTCACCACGAATCCATTTATTAAAAGGCCCCATTTGTTCGCTTACTCCTTGTTATGTTTTATCCCGCTTTAATGGGCAGTAAGACCCCCCCCTCAAAATTCAGCGGAAGCAAAGAAGTTAGGTAGGGGATCAACTGCCCATAAAAGCCCGATTGGTTCAACTAATAATCAGTGGGGGATGAAGAAAACCCCCCACTGATTAAAGTTTCACTTTATATGGGTTATTATGGATAGTTCCAAGCTGACATATGCGTAGTTTAAATTTTATATTGTATATTTTTAACTTTAACGCTATAATTATAGTGTTAAAGATGGAATCGTGATATGACCTGTTATG
This sequence comes from Bacillus sp. SH7-1, assembly GCF_008042405.1. Taxonomy (NCBI): domain Bacteria; kingdom Bacillati; phylum Bacillota; class Bacilli; order Caryophanales; family Bacillaceae; genus Bacillus; species Bacillus sp. SH7-1. Next base: position 71,181 of record NZ_QNUD01000042.1, on the reverse strand, counting down.
ACTCTATCGTTTTATTTATGAATAAATGGATTGGTATTTTAGCAAGATGTGCTAATAAACTACTCCACCATGATAATAACGTGCCGAAATGTGGTGCGTATATTTTCGTGGTGGAGTTTTTTTATTCTCAAAAAGGGGGAAAGACCATGAATAACAACATGGTTCATATTACAATTGACGGAAAAAAGTATACAGCGGAGCCCGGTTCAACGATATTGGGTGTTATTAATGAGAACGGGATTGAACATCCGCAAATTTGTTACGTGCCAGAAGTGGATCCTATTCAAACATGTGACACTTGTATTGTAGAAGTTAATGGAAAGTTAATGCGCTCTTGTTCGACAGTGGCGACGGAAGGTATGAACATTGAACTGGCTTCTGGTCGAGCGAAAGAAGCACAAACAGAGGCGATGGATCGGTTACTAGAAAATCATTTATTATACTGTACAGTATGTGACAACAACAATGGGAACTGTAAGCTGCATAATACAGCAGAATTAATGGAAATCGAACATCAAAAATATCCTTATGAACCGAAAGTAGATGTAAGTGAAGTTGATATGACGCATCCGTTTTATCGCTATGACCCTAATCAATGTATTGCATGTGGTCAATGTGTTGAGGTATGTCAAAACTTACAAGTAAATGAAACATTATCGATAGACTGGGAAGCGGAACGCCCACGAGTGATTTGGGATGAAGGAGTAAATATTAATGATTCTTCATGCGTTAGTTGTGGTCAATGTGTAACGATTTGCCCTTGTAATGCTTTAATGGAGAAAACGATGCTCGGTGAAGCTGGATTTATGACGGGACTAAAGCCAGATATTCTTGAACCGATGGTAGATTTAATTAAAGAAGTAGAGCCTGGATATAGCGGTATTTTTGCGGTATCAGAAGTGGAAGCGGCCATGCGTGATACTCGTACGAAGAAAACGAAAACAGTATGTACATTTTGTGGTGTAGGTTGTTCATTTGAAGTGTGGACGAAAGGACGTAAAATTCTTAAAGTACAACCTTCTTCTGATGCGCCAGTTAACGCAATTTCTACTTGTGTAAAAGGAAAATTCGGTTGGGATTTCGTAAATTCTAAAGAACGAATTACGAAACCTTTAATTCGTAAAAATGGAACGTTTGTTGAATCTACATGGGAAGAAGCATTGAATGTAGTTGCAAGTAAACTAGGATCTATTAAAGAAGAGTACGGTAAAGATGCTATCGGTTTTATTTCTTCATCGAAAATTACGAATGAAGATAATTATGTGATTCAAAAATTAGCTCGACAAGTATTTGAAACGAATAATATTGATAACTGCTCACGTTATTGTCAATCACCAGCGACAGACGGATTATTCCGTACAATTGGTATGGGCGGAGACGCTGGAACGATTAAAGATATCGCACAATCCGGTCTTGTTATTATAGTAGGATGTAATCCGACAGAGGGTCATCCTGTTTTAGCTACACGTATTAAACGTGCGCATAAATTACACGGACAAAAATTAATTGTGGCTGATCTTCGTAAAACAGAAATGGCAGAGCGTTCAGACGTCTTTATTAGTCCAAAGCAAGGAACAGATCAAGTATGGTTAATGGCTGTTACGAAATATATGATTGATCAAGGCTGGCACGATCAACGATTTATTGATGAGAATGTAAATTTCTTTGAAGATTTCAAAGAGAGTCTTACAGAATATACACTTGAATACGCAGAAGAAATGACTGGTATTTCAAAAGAAACACTTATTCAAATGGCTGAAATGATTCGTGATGCAGATGGTACATGTATCCTTTGGGGTATGGGAGTAACGCAAAATACAGGTGGGTCTGATACTTCCGCTGCGATTTCAAACTTACTTCTTGCAACAGGTAATTATCGTCGTCCAGGTGCTGGTGCATATCCGCTTCGAGGTCATAATAATGTACAAGGTGCTTGTGATATGGGTACTTTACCAGGATGGCTTCCAGGATATCAGCACGTTACGAACGATATGGAACGTGCGAAATTTGAAATGGCTTACGGAGTGAAAATTAATAGTGAACCAGGTCTTAATAATATTGAAATGCTACACGCAATTGATGAAGGGAAAATGAAAGCTATGTATCTTGTTGGAGAGGATATGGCTCTTGTAGACTCTAATGCGAACCATGTACATGAAGTGTTATCGAGCCTTGATTTCTTCGTTGTACAAGATGTTTTCTTATCTAAAACTGCTCAATATGCAGATGTTGTATTACCAGCAGCGCCATCTCTTGAGAAAGAAGGTACTTTCACAAATACAGAACGCCGTGTACAAAGACTATATCAAGTTCTTCCTACACTTGGAGATGCAAAACCGGACTGGTGGATTGTGCAGGCAGTTGCGAATAGATTAGGTGCGAACTGGAATTATAGTCATCCGAGTGAAATATTTGCTGAAATGGCCAGTTTATCACCACTATTCTCACAAGCAAATTATGAAGTACTTGAAGGATGGAATAGTTTCCATTGGGGAAGTTTTGATGGATCGAATACACCACTACTTTTCCAAGAAGGATTTAACTTCCCGGATAAAAAAGCTCGTTTTGCGATTGCTGACTGGGTGCGCCCAGCTGAATTCCCAGCGGAGTTCGATCTTCACATTAACAACGGCCGTATGCTTGAGCACTTCCATGAAGGGAATATGACAAATAAATCAACAGGTATTCAAACGAAAGTACCTGGCGTTTTCGTTGAAGTTTCTCCAGCACTTGCAAAAGAACGTGGAGTGAAAACTGGTTCATTAGTCCGTCTTGTCTCTCCGTTTGGAGCGTTAAAATTACGTGCACTTGTAACAGACCGTGTAAAAGCGAATGAGTTATATTTACCGATGAACTCTACAGATAATGAAACAGCAATTAATTTCTTAACAGGTCCTGCGGTTGATACGCGTACGAACACACCTGCTTATAAACAGACGAAAGTGCGTATGGAAGTGCTAGAAGTTGATGGCGAAAATCCGATGCCAAAAGCGAACCCACGTAATAAAAAACGTCATCCTCAATCTGGTATTGAGGTACACCGTAAGTGGGCACGTCAAGGGTATGTGCATTTAACGGATAAGTAGGAGGAGAAAAATATGGCTGCACCTATAAAAGTGATTCAAAAACAAGAATTAACTGAGGAAGAAATAAAACAGCGAAAATTAGATGATTTAAAAGAGCTTCTAGCTAATAATGAAGATGCTCTAAATCAAATGTTTAATATAGTAGGGGAATTGAATGATATTGGCATGCTAGAAGCAGCTAATTCTATGCTAAAGGCGAAAGAACCAATCGCAAAGATTATTCTTGGCCAAGTAACTCGTGAGCCTGTAACAAATTTGATTAATAATATGATGGGGGCTGCAGGTGCTTTAACAGAACTTGATCCGGAACTTACGAAAAAGCTTATAGGTAGCTTATTAGTAGGGCTAGAAGAAGGTAATGAACATCTAGAGAGTAATAAAAAAGTAGGGGTATTCGATCTTATGAAAGTATTGAAAGATCCAGACATTAACCGTGCCATCGGATTTGGGCTTCATTTCTTAAAAGGTATGGGTAAAGGGTTAAAAGACGAGTAACCTTCATGAAGTGAATCTTTTCGCCCAAATGTTTGTACAAAATAGTTTGGGCGGAAGGCTCATTTTGGTAAAATATATAATAAAGTAAAATGAGTCTTTTGGGAGGTATAATTGTATGTCAAAAAAAGTACATGAATTCAATGATATGATACGAAAACTTCGAAAGGAACTTTTCGGAAAGGGACCAGAACGAATTCATACTGTTTTTGCTGAAAATATGGCGATTGCGACCCTTTATGGAAACTTAACACCTACTGAAAAATTCATTTCAAGTACGATGGACGGTGCGGAAATGGTTCATATGGCTAGAACGAAAATGATTCAAGAAGTGTATGCTGCGAATTCCCGTGAACATTTGGAGGAACTTGTTGGAGCGAAATTAGTGAATTTGTTTTCAGATATGAAAGTCGAAGAAGATATTGCAGTTTCAGTATTTGTTTTTGATAAAAATATAACGTGAGAGAAGGATACTGATCGTGAAACCGATACAGGTAGAAAGAGAAATCTTTCGTTATGAACAAGGGGCGTTTAAGCATATAGAGGACAGCATTGTAACAGAGTTTCCAGTCACGATTAAAATGAACGGACAGGAGTTTGTTACAATGGTTAGTACTCCAGAATATATAGAAGACATGGTAATAGGCTTTTTAGCATCTGAAGGAATTATTCGGAAGTATGAAGATATTGACGACATATGGGTACAAGAGAAAGAAGGATTTGTACATGTCACAACGAAAAAAGTGAATCCGTATTACGAACAAATGCAAAATAAACGTTATATTACTTCATGCTGTGGTATGAGTAGACAAGGGTTTGTTTTTGCAAATGATGCACTAAGCGCGAAGAAAATGAATGGCGTACATGTACAGGTTGCTGCAGAAGACTGTTTTCGGTTAATGACAGAAATGCAGCAATCTGCAGAGACATTTCGTCATACAGGCGGCGTTCATAATGCATCTTTGTGTGATGTGAATGGCATTATTTTAAGTCGAATGGATATCGGTAGACATAATGCATTAGATAAAATTTACGGTTATTGCTTAAAAAATAATATTTCTATAAAAGATAAAATCATTGTTTTTAGTGGTCGTATTTCTTCGGAAATATTATTGAAAGTTGCAAAAATTGGTTGTGAAATTATACTTTCAAAATCAGCTCCAACTGAGTTGGCTTTGCAGCTGGCTGAAGAATTAGGTATTACAACAATAGGGTTTATTCGGAATCAATCCTTAAATGTATATACGCATCCAGAGCGTGTTTTAAATATAAAATAAGTAAAAGCGAGGCAATAAATATGAAATCTGTCACATTAGACAAACTACAACGCCCTTTAAAGGATTTACGTATTTCTGTTACTGATCGCTGTAATTTTCGCTGTCGCTATTGTATGCCAGAAGAAATATTTGGTCCTGATTATTCGTTTTTGTCTAATGATAAAATTTTATCTTTTGATGAGATTGAAAGGATAACACGTATTTTTGTTTCTTTAGGTGTAAGAAAGTTACGAATTACGGGCGGAGAACCGTTACTTCGAAGAGGTCTTCCGCAGCTTATTGAGCGCCTTAATAAAATAGATGGTGTGGAGGATATCGGTTTAACAACCAATGGATCGTTACTTAAAAAGTTTGCTCCTGATTTATATAAGGCGGGTTTATCACGTGTGACAGTTAGTTTAGATTCCTTAGAAGAAGAGCGGTTTTTCTATTTGAATGGTAATAGAAGCAAAATACAAAGGGTTCTGGAAGGAATACAGGCTGCAGCTGAAGTTGGTATGAAAATTAAAATAAACATGGTCGTTCAAAAGGGGAAAAACGAACAGGACATCTTGCAGATGGCGCAATACTTTAAGGAAAACAAGCATATTCTTCGTTTTATTGAGTATATGGACGTTGGAAATTATAACGGTTGGGATTTAAAAGAGGTTGTCTCTAAACAAGAAATAGTAGATACGATTCATCAAGTTATGCCATTAGAACGGATAGAAGCGAATTATGCAGGTGAGGTTGCGACTCGCTATCATTATATTGGAAGTGATGAAGAAATAGGTATTATTTCATCAGTAACAGATTCCTTCTGCTCCTCATGTACGAGAGCCCGTATTTCTGCAGAAGGAAAGTTATATACTTGTTTGTTCGCTTCTAAAGGAAATGATTTGAGAGAACTGCTTCGATCTGGATACAATGATAAGGAAATAACAGATATCGTAAGCAATATATGGAACAACCGAGAAGATCGTTATTCAGATGAACGCTTAAGTCATACAAGTAAAAAAAGAGTGCCTAAAATTGAAATGTCACATATTGGTGGTTGATATAAAAGAGTGACGCTTTGATGAAGTATATAAAAAATGGAAAATGTGCAACGGTTGTAGATTTTCTATTTTATAGTAAAAGTGATGATTGATATCTCTGTAAAAAGATGTGCAGAGAAATTAAGCAGCATTCAAAAACCTTTATTTTGAGGAGGTTTTTTGAAGCTGCTTTTTTATTTGGAGAAAATGGAGGAATTAGTAATGGCATTTCATAAACCGGAACAAATTGCTGAGCTTGTAATTGAGGCCGGTGTTCAAAAAGTAAGTCAGACGTTGCCAGCGATGCTTATTCTCGGTTTTTTAGGAGGAGCATTTATTTCATTAGGATTTTTACTTAACATTCGAGTTTTAGGTAATTTGCCTGATCGCTGGGGGAGTTTAGTGAATATTTTAGGAGGCGCGGTTTTTCCTATTGGACTCATGCTCGTAGTATTAGCAGGAGGGGAATTAATTACCGGAAATATGATGTCAATGTCTATGGCACTCTATGCAAAGAAAATCACATTGGTTAGTGTGCTAAATAACTGGATTTGGATTACTTTCATGAATTTTGTTGGAGCTATTTTCGTTGCATATTGCTTTGGTCATCTTGGAGGATTAACAGAGGGAGATTATTTAAATAAAACGGTAGCGATAGCAGAAGGAAAGTTACATGAATCATTTGGGAGAACTTTAATTTTAGCAATTGGTTGTAATTGGCTCGTTTGTCTGGCGCTTTGGCTCGCTTATGGGACGAGCGATTTTGTCGGAAAGATAATCGGAATTTGGATTCCAATTATGGCATTTGTAGTGATCGGATTTCAGCAAGTGGTAGCAAATATGTTTGTCATCTCGGCAGTTATTTTTGCAGGTCATCTGACGTGGATGGATCTTGCTAGAAATTTTGTTCCTGTCTTTATCGGAAATGTAATTGGAGGAGCTGGCTTTGTTGGATTTGCGTACTTTGCTTGTTATCAAAAACAACATTCTAATATGAAATAGAGTTCGTGAGAGGAAGGGTATGTAATGGCTGATCGGTATTCACGACAACAGTTGTTCAAACCAATTGGGAATAGAGGGCAAGAAAAAATTCGAAATAAACATGTGTTAATTGTAGGAGCAGGCGCATTAGGAAGTGCAAGTGCCGAAAGTTTCGTACGTGCAGGTATTGGCAAGTTGACGATTATTGATCGTGACTACGTTGAATGGAGTAATTTACAAAGGCAACAATTGTACTCTGAACAAGATGCGAGAGAGAAGATGCCGAAAGCAATTGCTGCAAAAAATCGACTAAAACAAATTAATTCGGAAGTACAAATACATGCTTTCGTAATGGATGCATGTGTAGAGAATTTGGAAGGGCTATTAGAAAATGTCGATGTAATAATTGATGCAACAGATAATTTCGATATCCGATTTATAATAAATGATTTATCACAAAAACATAATATTCCGTGGATATATGGTTCTTGCGTTGGATCATATGGTATGAGTTATACGATTATTCCGCAAAAGACACCGTGTTTACATTGTGTGCTGAAGAATGTTCCAGTTACAGGTGTAACGTGTGATACAGCTGGAATCATTAGCCCGACTGTTCAAATCGTCGCAGCATATCAAGTGGCGGAAGCACTCAAAATTTTAGTAGAAGATTTTTCAGCAATTAGAAAAATATTTTTCATGTTTGATATATGGAGTAACCAAAACCATGTTATAAAACTAGGGAAAATCAAGACAGACGATTGCCCTTCGTGCGGTTTGAAACGCATTTATCCTTATTTATCATACGAAAACCAAACGAAGGTAGCTGCTTTATGCGGAAGAAATACAGTTCAAATTAGATCGGTAGAAAATAAGAAGTATGACTTTGACGATGTAGAAAAAGTATTAAAAAAACTAGGGAAGGTAGATCGGAATCCGTATTTACTATCTTGCCAATTAGATGATTACCGCGTCGTTATTTTTCGAGATGGTCGTGTTTTCATTCATGGTACAAATGATATTTCGAAAGCGAAGCAACTATATTATCGCGTATTCGGTTAATAGAAAGGGTTGTCAATAATGGAAAGAAGAGTGCCAATTGCGGTGGAAGAAGCTGTTCGTAAAGTAATGGGATTTGCTAATGAGGGATTAAAGGAGCTACTACCTATTGAATTAGCTTATGGGCGTATATTAGCGGAGGATTTAGTAGCTGACCATGATGTACCTTCATTCAATCGTTCACCGTATGACGGGTTTGCTATTAGAGCAGAAGATACGAATTTAGCAAGTTATGAAATGCCAATTGTATTTGAAGTAGTGGGTGAAATTGGCGCAGGATCACTATTCGGTGAGAAAGTAGGTCCGTTTCAAGCAGTTCGAATTATGACGGGAGCGCAAATTCCGAATGAGTGTGATGCGGTTGTTATGTTAGAACTGACTCGTCAATATGAGGAGGCTGGCAATAAGTATATGGAATTGAAGCGATCATTCAAAACAGGCGACAATATTTCTTTTCAAGGTGAAGATGCTCGTAAAGGAACAGTTCTTGCAAAGAAAGGGTCATACATTAATCCAGGCATTTCAGCTCTTCTTGCTACATTCGGTTATAGTGAAGTACCAGTTGCGAGAAAGCCTGTAATTGGACTGTTAGCGACTGGGAGTGAATTACTGGATGTCAATGATTCATTACAGCCAGGGAAAATCCGAAACAGTAATACGTACATGATATTGTCTCAAATTCGAAGAGCGGGCGGAAGAATAAAATATTTTGGGAAGTTTAGTGATGATTTTTATACGTGTTTTACAGCTGTGAAAGAAGCGCTTGGCCAAGTAGATATGTTAATTACAACGGGCGGTGTATCAGTAGGAGATTATGATTATTTACCAGCTATTTACGAAAAGTTAGGTGCATCTGTTCTTTTTAATAAAGTTGCAATGAGGCCAGGAAGTGTTACGACTGTAGCACAATTCAATGGCAAGTTATTATTTGGATTATCAGGAAATCCATCTGCTTGTTACGTAGGGTTTGAATTATTTGTAAGACCTTCTATTCGGACGTATATGTTTAGTGAAAAAGCACATTTAAAAAGAGAAAAAGCGTTATTAGGAGAAGATTTTCTAAAACCGAATCCATTTACAAGATTTGTGCGAGCAAAACTGATATATAACGAAGGTCAGTTAATTGCTTATCCGTCAGGGTTTGATAAATCTAGCTCGGTTTCTTCATTAGCAGAATCGAATGCTTTTATCGTATTACCAGGCGGGACAAGAGGATATAAAAAAGATATGTTTGTGGATGTTCTTTTATTGGAAGATAACGAAGGTAGTGAATGGCCTTGGACATTTCGCAAAGTGAGAGGTGGTTCCGATGGGACAAGTGCTATTTAAGATTGTTGATATACCGATTGTAGTTGAAGAAGTAACGAATAAAGTCGTAAGAAGAGAAGCAGGTGCGATTACAACATTTATTGGTACGGTGAGAGAATTAACAAAAGGAAAACGAACGCTACATTTAGAGTATGAAGCATATAAACCGATGGCAGTAAAACAACTTATGAGAATTGGTGAAGAAATTAGTGAAAGATGGCCGGATGCAAAAGTAGCAATTACGCACCGTGTAGGGCGGCTAGAAATAATGGATATTGCGGTAGTCATTGCAGTTTCATCACCGCATCGTAAATTAGCTTATGAAGCGAATGAATACGCAATTGAACGTATAAAGCGAATCGTCCCAATATGGAAAAAAGAATTTTGGGAAGATGGGACGATGTGGATTGGAGATCAACTTGAAAATACACCATATCCAGCAGGAAAACCGAAGAAGGAAGAATGAGAAAATGATTACAATTTTACTATTTGCAAATTTACGTGAGGAAGTTGGATTGGATCGATTCGTAATTTCAGAAAAAGAAGAAATGACAGTGCAGCAATTAAAAGAATGGCTCAAAGCGAGCTATGGTTTACAATCGCTTGATAAAGTGATGGTGGCTGTTAATGAAGAGTTTGTAACGAATGAAGAGATGATAAAAGCTGGAGATATCGTCGCATTCATCCCGCCCGTTAGTGGTGGATAATAAGTGTTTCTCGCAATGATAAGAAGATGTTGTATATAAATTAGAATACGAGAAGGGATGAGTTCTATGATTACTCAAAAACAAATAATGAATGCGTTAAAACATGTAGAGGATCCAGAATTACACAAAAGTATTGTAGAGTTAAACATGGTTAGAAATATACAAATGAATGGAACAGAGGTTAAACTTGAAGTAGTTCTAACGATTCAAGGTTGTCCGTTAAAAGTAAAAATCCAACAAGATGTGGAAGAATCACTTCACGCAATTGGTGCCTCTAAAGTGGATGTAACATTTGGTTCTATGACAAAAGAAGAACGTGCAGTCTTAACAGAGAAGTTAAAGAAAAATACTAGAACAGAAACTGGTATGCCGAGCATGCTTCGCCTCGATTCAGGGGTACGATTTATTACTGTAACGAGCGGAAAAGGTGGAGTCGGAAAATCAACTGTGACAATTAATCTTGCAACGGCTTTAGCTCGTATGGGCAAAAAAGTGGGGATATTAGATGCAGAAATATATGGTTTTAGCATTCCAGCTATGATGGAAACGAATCAAAAACCAACGATGATTGATCAAACAGCAATTCCAGTTATTAGTCACGGTGTTAAAATCATGTCGATGGGATTTTTTACAGAAGGAAATAATCCGGTTATGTGGCGCGGACCGATGTTAAATAAATGGATTCAAAATTTCCTTGCGAATACGCACTGGGGAGAATTAGATTATTTACTGCTTGATTTACCACCTGGTACAGGAGATGTTGCCATTGATGTTGCAGCAATGATTCCGCAGGCGAAAGAAATTATTGTTACAACACCACATAATGTAGCTTCATTCGTAGCATCTAGAGTAGGCGTAATGGCAAAACATACGAAACACGAGATTTTAGGTATTGTGGAAAACATGGCTTATTATGAAGAACAAGATGGATCGAAAAATTATCTGTTCGGAAAAGGCGGCGGCGAAATGTTAGCAGAACAATTGCAAACAGAAGTAATCGCACAAGTACCTTTTGCAAAATGTGAAGAAAATAGCGGTTCATCTGTATATGATGAAGATTCTCTTGTTGGAGAAGTGTTTACATCGTTAGCAGAAGATATTATTTATAAAGGATAGAGGAGGAATTTTTATGGCGTGTAATATCGATCATTCTATTGAGGATGTAATGAATAAACTTGAAAGTCAAAAGAGTTTTTTATCTGAAGAGATTTTTAAAGGGTTAAAAATTTTTTTGCAAGGTAATCACTCACAAGAAATGTTAAATGATGTATTTCATCTTTTAAAAAAGTATGACTTAGTAAGTGAAGAAGAAAGAGAGACGAGAAATACTCAATTATTGCTGATTATAAAATAAATACACTTTGGCTTTTGTTTTGTAACAGGAGGGGTAAATGTAATGGATATTAAAAAGATGATTGAAATGATAGAAGCAACAAAAGTGACTAAAGAAGAATTATCGATTTCTACTTTACATCAAGAGCTTGTGAAGTTATATAGTCAAAAAAATGTTGCTCATTATACGGAGCTATTAAAGTATATTTTATCATTATCCGTGCAGCTAAACCTACATCTTGTATTGAAATATTTTGGCGTGCGACCGGTTGTTGCGACAGATGAGCGTATGCAATTTCAAGAGATATTTAAATGCTTAGCTAAGAAAGACGATAATGGGGAATGGTTTTTAAATTTTATTTCTTTATATGTAGGGCTAATTGTAGTTCTTCATTTTGATGAGAAAGTAATTGAGAATAGTTTTTTCGATGCTATGGTAGTGGGTGAAGAGGATGAAATATAAGATTCTGCTCATAACATCTTTCTATTTAATTGCTATAACTGCGATTTTAATTGGTTATATAAATATGAAGGTAACGAATTAAAATAGTTTGATAAAAACTGTTCTTCAGTTGTTTCCATCGTTTTTTCATGTTACCATTAAGCGAATTTTTCATAGGGAGATAAAGCGATGAAATGGATTTATTTTATTATTATTAACGTTATAGCTTTTAGCCTTATGGGGCTTGATAAACGAAAAGCGAAGAAGAAACAGTGGAGAACGCCAGAAAGTACGTTGTTTTTATCAGCGGCAGCTGGGGGAGCAGTTGGAGCTTGGATCGGTATGTATATGTTTCATCATAAAACTCATAAAAAGAAATTTGTTTTCGGCATACCTTTACTTGTTGTAATAACGGTATGTTTATTATTCGTTGTATGAGAAATGTCGAAAGAAATGCAGATTGATTATTGGTAAAGTGAGCACGTGGGACCGTATAATGGAGAAAAAATGAGAAGAGGAGAAAAAGGAAGATGGGGAGTCAATCAGCAGAGCAAAAAAAAGGGATTATATATGCGGCTGGTGCGTATACGATGTGGGGAATACTACCAATCTATTGGAAATGGGTTGAGGAAGTCCCAGCAGATGAAATATTAGCACACCGCATCGTTTGGGCGTTCGTTTTTATGTTACTTGTATTAGGTGTTACGAAGAGATTTCGCCAATTTATTGGGGAGTTTGTGAATCTTTTTAAACGACCTAAATTATTAATGTCATTAACAATAGCTTCAGTCTTGATTAGCGGAAACTGGTTTGTCTACATATGGGCCGTTAATCATAATCATGTTATTGAAGCGAGTCTTGGATATTATATTAATCCGCTTATTAGTATTTTACTTGGTACAGTCGTTTTAAAGGAAAAGTTAAACTTCTGGCAATATGTTGCAGTTGGTTTAGCTGGAGTAGGGGTTATCATTTTAACAGTACGTTTCGGGGCTATTCCGTGGGTTTCTCTATCACTTGCCCTTTCATTTGGATTATATGGATTAACGAAAAAATTGTTAAACTATGATGCGACAATTGGACTTACGATGGAAACGATGTTAGTGACGCCGTTTGCGATTATTTATCTCGTTATGACAGGGGTACATGGTTTTGGTTCGTTTGGATCTATTTCCATGTTATCAACGTTACTATTAATAGGAGCAGGCATTGTTACAGCATTACCACTTTTTTATTTTGCAAAAGGAGCACAACTTATTCCGCTTTATATGGTAGGATTTTTACAATATATTGCACCAACGATTAGTTTAATTTTAGGTGTATTCGTATTTGGTGAACATTTCACATCTACTCATATGATGGCATTTTTCTGTATATGGGTTGCATTATTTGTATTTTCGGTAGCGAAAACAAAGTTCTTAGTGCAGAAACAACCGAAATTTATAAAAAATAAATCAGCAAAAGTATCATAATGCGTAGTATTTTCTACGCATTTTTCTTTATACTTATATTATATAGAATTTCCATTATAGTCAGTAAGGAGCTGAGAACATGGAAACAATCTTACATAATGATCCGCTTATGGCCGCTGTAATTTCATGGTTTTTAGCACAATTAACGAAAGTAGTCTTTAAATTATTCAAAACGGGTGAATTTGATTTTGCAAAGTTTTTCGCTTCAGGTGGGATGCCAAGTTCTCATGCTTCAACTGTTACAGCATTAGCGACAGGTGTTGGCGTTGTGGAAGGTGTAGAAAGTACTTTATTTGCAATTGCTGCTATTTTTGCCATTATAGTTATGTATGACGCTTCAGGAGTAAGGCTTGCAGTAAGTAAACAGGCGAAAATATTGAATGAGTTTTTTCACGGTAGACAAACAGAATATAAGAAGTTAAATGAACTTGTCGGGCATACACCGTATGAAGTAGTAGTCGGTGCTTTATTAGGGATTATTGTCGGAGTAGGATATTGTTTATGAGCAGAACATTTTATATGTTCTGCTTTTCTTTGTTTTTATACATATTCAGCTGCTTTTTTGAATATCGTTATACGGATTTCGAAAGGGTGGGTGAGCAACTTGTTATTATATGAAAAAGTGCATGAAGAAATAGCGAGAAGAACAACTGCACTTCAAACAATGCAACGACAAGATGGTACGTGGCGGTTTTGTTTTGAAGGAGCGCCACTAACAGATTGTCATATGATTTTTTTATTAAAGTTATTAGGTAGAGATAAAGAGATAGAACCGTTTGTAAAAAGATTAGTATCACTTCAAACAAATGAAGGAACATGGAAATTGTATGAAGATGAAGTGGGTGGTAATTTATCTGCTACAATTCAATCTTATGCCGCCTTACTTGCATCGAAAAAATATACAAAAGAAGATGCGAATATGAAGCGAGCGGAAAATTTTATTAAGGAGCGCGGAGGCGTGGCGCGTGCTCATTTTATGACGAAGTTTTTATTAGCAATTCATGGAGAATATGAATATCCTTCACTCTTTCATTTACCAACGCCAATCATGTTTCTACAGAATGATTCCCCCCTCAGTATATTTGAATTGAGTAGCTCAGCGCGTATCCATTTAATTCCGATGATGCTGTGTTTAAATAAAAGGTTTCGAGTAGGGAAAAAGTTATTGCCAAATTTAAATCACATTGCGGGCGGGGGCGGGGAATGGTTTCGGGAGAATCGGTCTCCGTTGTTTCAAACGTTATTAAGTGATGTAAAACAAATTATCTCGTATCCACTCTCGTTACATCATAAAGGATATGAGGAAGTCGAACGTTTTATGAAAGAGCGTATTGATGAAAATGGAACTTTATTTAGTTACGCAACTGCCTCTTTTTATATGATTTATGCTTTACTCGCGTTAGGACATTCTCTTCAATCACCAATGATTCGAAAGGCGATAACCGGGATAACATCTTATATATGGAAGATGGAAAGAGGGAATCATTTGCAAAACTCTCCTTCAACTGTATGGGATACCGCTTTACTCAGCTATGCGTTACAAGAGGTCCACGTTCCGAAAGATAATAAGATGATTCAACATGCATCAGCGTATTTATTAAAAAAACAGCATACAAAAAAAGCTGATTGGAGCGTACATGCTCCGGCGCTTACTCCAGGCGGTTGGGGTTTTTCGGATGTGAATACGACGATTCCAGATGTTGATGATACAACAGCTGTGCTAAGGGCATTAGCACGAAGTAGAGGAAACGAAAATGTAGATAACGCTTGGCAGAAAGGAATCAATTGGATTAAAGGATTACAAAATAATGATGGTGGCTGGGGAGCGTTTGAAAAAGGTGTGACGAGCAATATATTAGCAAATTTACCAATCGAGAACGCAAGCGATATGATAACAGATCCTTCTACACCAGATATTACAGGGAGAGTGTTAGAGTTTTTTGGGACATATGCGCAAAATGAATTGTCTGAAAAACAAAGTGCGGTAAATTGGTTAATGAATGTACAAGAGGAAAATGGATCGTGGTTTGGGAAATGGGGTATTTGTTATATATATGGTACGTGGGCTGTTATGACTGGTTTACGGTCACTAGGAATTCCATCTAGCAATCCTTCATTGAAACGAGCAGCTTTATGGCTTGAACATATACAGCATGAAGATGGTGGGTGGGGGGAGTCTTGCCACAGTAGTGTGGAGAAAAGGTATATTACTTTGCCATTCAGTACACCATCCCAAACAGCATGGGCGTTAGATGCTCTCATTTCTTATAATGACACAGAAACGCCAGCTATTCGAAAAGGTATTTCATATTTGCTTGCGAATTCTTATGTGAATGAAAAATACCCTACCGGAACAGGTTTACCGGGTGGGTTTTATATTCGTTATCATAGCTATGCATATATATATCCGCTACTTACTTTTGCACATTATATAAAAAAATATAAAAAATAAACCGAGAGATATCTCTCGGTTTATTTTGTTGGGTAGTAGGTCCCTGTTGAAAAGAATAAGGCCATGCTTTCCTTATTTTTCTGTTGACTGGCGTTTTTGACGTGCATCAGCGGCATTTGCACGTGCGTTTGCTTCTAAGTCATTGTGGTCAGCGAGTTCGCGAGAGAACTCAACATCAATGCCATCAGTTGCTTTGCTTTGTTTGAAATTCTTTTTGTTCATTCGACACAATCTCCTTGCAATTTATGCGACGTTGCAAAGTTAGTTTGACACAAATAGACTTTTTTATACAAAGAGGAATTGGAAAGGAAAAAGCCGAAATATACAGTATAAGTAATAGAAATGAGGGATAGGGATGGAGTTTTTAAATGGGAAAACAGCTGTTGTAACAGGAGCTGCACAGGGAATTGGAAAAGAGATTGCAAGAGTTTATGCAAAACTAGGGGCTAAAGTATTAATTAGCGATGTAAATGAAGAGAAGTTACAAAAAACGACACGTGAGTTATCGGATGAAGGATATGAAGTGAGCTTATATCGATGTGATGTGAGTAATCAAAATGAAGCGAAGTCGTTAATTGAATATGCGGTTCAAAAATTCGGAACATTACATATATTGGTAAATAACGCTGGGATTACAAGAGATGCAATGTTACATAAAATGGAGAAGTCTGCTTGGGAACAAGTATTACAAGTGAACTTAACTGGTGTTTTTTATTGTATGCAACCAGCACTTCTTTACATGAGACAACAAGGATATGGACGCATTATTAATATATCTTCAATCAGTAGAGAAGGAAACATAGGTCAGGCAAATTATGCGGCTACAAAGGCAGGAGTTGTAGGTTTAACGAAAACAGCAGCGAAAGAAGTTGGGAGTTTCGGTATTACTTGTAATGCGATTTGTCCCGGGTTTATGGATACAGATATGACAAAAACGATACCAGATAAAGTGAAAGAAAAGATGGTTGGCGCGATTCCAGTTGGTAGAATTGGAACACCGGAAGATATTGCAAACGCAGCAGCCTTTTTAGCATCAGAATACGCATCCTATATTACAGGAGAAGTATTAAATGTGAGCGGAGGACTGCAAGTTTAAAGAAATACATAACGAAAAGAACCTGACCAGGTAGGTCAGGTTCTTTCGTTAATTTAAGTTAAGCCAAACGCTCTTCACTTCTGTATAGTTATTTAATGCGTAAGATCCCATTTCACGGCCGAGGCCAGATTGTTTAAATCCTCCAAATGGAGATGCTGCATCAAAGACGTTATAACAGTTAACCCAAACTGTACCTGCACGTACTTTACTGGCAACATAGTGTGCTGTTTTAACATTTTCTGTCCACACACCAGCTGCCAAGCCGAATTGTGATTTATTTGCACGTTCAATTACTTCGTCAATATCGTTAAACGGTATTGCAGAAATAACTGGACCGAAAATTTCTTCTTTTGCGATTGTCATTTCATCATTTACATCAGCGAATACTGTAGGAGAAACGAAGTAACCTTGATCGAATGGATTACTTCCTCCGCAAAGTACTTCAGCGCCTTCTTCAATTCCTTTTTCGATATAGCCCATTACACGTTTTTGTTGTTCTTCAGAAACGAGAGGACCGATTGTTGTTTCAGGGTTAAGACCAACACCTTGATTTAGTTTTTTAGAATAGAGGACGAGATCAGCCATGACATTATCATACATTTTCTTTGGAACAAATAAGCGTGATCCAGCAGAGCATACTTGTCCTTGGTTAAACATAACACCAGACAGTGCACCAGGAATTGCACGAGATAAGTCGGCGTCTGGTAAAATAATGTTTGGTGATTTACCACCAAGCTCTAAAGTAACACGTTTCAATGTTTCAGATGCTTGTCGCATAATTTGTTTACCGACTGGAGTAGAACCAGTAAACGCAATTTTATCAACGAGTGGATGATTAACGAGAGCTTGTCCAGCTGATTCACCGAATCCAGGTACGATATTAATAACACCTTTCGGGAATCCAGCTTCTTCAATTAATTCAGCTAAGTATAGAGCGGATAGTGGAGTTTGCTCTGCAGGTTTTAAAACGATTGTACATCCTGTAGCAAGCGCTGCTCCCATTTTCCACATTGCCATAAGAAGTGGGAAGTTCCAAGGGATAATTTGACCAACGACACCAACAGCTTCATGGCGTGTATAGTTAAAGTAATCACCAGAAACAGGAATTGTTTGACCAACGATTTTCGTAGCCCAGCCGGCATAATAGCGCATATGTTCAATTGCGAGTGGTATGTCTGCTGCCATTGTTTCACGAATTGGCTTTCCGTTATCTAACGTTTCGAGCTGTGCAAGCTCTTCTTTATGTTCTTCCATTAAATCAGCTAATTTGTACATAAGACGGCTGCGCTCAGCAGTGCTCATGCGAGACCAAGGACCTTCGTCAAAAGCCATGCGAGCTGCGACTACAGCTTTATGAATATCTTCGCGACCAGCTTCAGAAACGATGGCAAGCGTTTCGCCAGTTGCAGGGTTAGGCGTTTTAAATGTTTTTCCAGAAGCGCTTTCAATGAAAGATCCATTCACATATAACTTTTTCGTGCCTTGAAGAAACTTTTCTACCTTTTCATGAAGATTTACAGCTAGTTGACTCATTGTATAACCCCCTTGAAAATATAATGTAAACGCAGTACGAGACGGCGTTTATTCCGAAATCAAGGATGTAGGAACTAGATGGAAAGCCTCTAATTAAAATCATAATTAACAATTACTGAAAATTCAAATTTCATTTGTGTTACAATTGTAAAAAATATGTAATGTAAGAGAATCTTCTATATGATTATAAAAAATCCTGCTTGTTTTTGCTTTCTAGTAGGAAAAACTAGAAAAACAATGGTACAATAATACATCGTGAGAGGAGGGAGAAAATGAAGAATTATCATGATGATCCACGCTTTCGAATCGCCCATAGAGAAGCGTTAATTGGACTTGGACTTGCTATTATCAATTTTATAATATGGTATGGATTTGCTTATGGGCTTGGTAGTAAAAATCCAAGTGAATATACATATGTATTCGGTTTTCCAGCATGGTTTTTTTATAGCTGTATCGTTGGATTTATCGTTATGGTTATTTTACTTAGTTTAGTTGTTCGTTTTGTATTTCAAGATATTTCACTCGATGAGGAAGAAAAAAGTGAGGAATAATAGATGAATTGGTATGTAATCATTCCAATGATAATTTCGTTTATCGTTGTATTTTTAATTGGTGTATATGCTTCAAGACGCGTGCAAGCAACTGCTCATAATAAATTTTTGCAAGAATATTTTCTTGGTGGGCGTGAGCTTGGCGGTTTATTATTAGCGATGACAATGATTGCTACATATGGTAGTGCTAGTAGCTTTATTGGTGGTCCTGGTATTGCTTACAATATGGGTCTTGGATGGGTACTGCTATCTGCGATTCAAGTTGTAACAGGGTATATCGTTTTAACGGTTATCGGTAAAAAGTTTGCAATTATCGCTAGGAAGATGGAAGCCATTACTCTTATCGATTATTTAAAGGGAAGATACAATAATAAAGCAGTCGTGATCCTTTCTGCGTTATGTATTATTATCTTTTTATTTTCAGCAACAGTAGCTCAGTGGGTCGGCGGTGGACGATTAATTGAGTCGCTAACGGGTTTATCTTATACAACAGCACTATTTTTATTTACTTTCTCTGTACTTGTGTACGTATTAATTGGTGGATTTCGTGCAGTTGCGCTATCAGATACACTACTAGGTATTATCATGTTGGTTGGAACGACAATCATTTTAATTGCTACTGTCATTGCCGGTGGTGGAATTGAAAAGATTATGCATGAACTTGTTCAAATCAATCCGAATTTAATTACACCATTCGGAGCAGATGGTAGTTTAACTAAATCATATGTGACATCGTTTTGGATTTTAATTGGAATTGGCGTTGTCGGTTTACCACAAATTAGTGTGCGTGCCATGTCTTATAAAAATTCAAAAGCAATGCATCAAGCGCTTATAATTGGAACGATTGTTGTAGGTACAATTATGATTGGTATGCATTTAACGGGTGTATTTGCAAGAGTTGTACTGCCAGGTATAACGGTACCAGATAAAGTAATGCCGCTACTCGCGATGGAAGTGTTGCCACCTTGGTTAGCGGGAGTTTTCTTGGCTGCACCAATGGCAGCGATTATGTCTACAGTAAACTCGCTATTGTTACTTGTAAGTTCATCAATTATTAAAGACATATACGTAAATTACATAAATAAAGATGCAGCGGACAGTACAATCAGAAAAGGAAGTTTGTGGATTACTGGTATCATAGGGCTGCTCGTTTATGCAGCAGCAATTAAACCACCAGATTTTTTAATATGGTTAAATTTATTTTCTTTCGGTGGATTAGAAGCAGCATTCATTTGGCCGATCGTATTAGGATTATATTGGAGGAAAGGAAATGCTACAGGAGCGCTTGCTTCCATTTTCGTTGGAGTAGGTTCATATATGTGTATTCATCTTTTCTATCCAAATCCGTTTGGTATACATACAGTTGTCTTCCCAATTTGTTTTGCGTTTATCGCTTATGTTATTGGAAGTATGAGTGCTGTAAAAAAAACAGTATAGGTTAGCTGAAAAAACGTAGTCCTTATAAGACTGCGTTTTTTCGTATGAATTTGTTCTTTTTTATTCTGTATATCCACGATTATTCATAAATTAATAACAACTGAGGGGATGGAGTTGAGGTCGATGAAAAAAGTGTTATTTTTAGGAGACCCAGGAATTGATGACTCTTTAGCAATTATGTATGGATTGTTGCATCCTGATATTGATATTGTTGGTGTAGTAACGGGATATGGAAATGTAACACAAGAAAAGGCGACAAGTAATGCCGCATATTTATTGCAAATGGCAGGGCGGGAAGATATACCTGTTATTAATGGTGCGAAAATCCCCTTATCGGGAGATGTTACAACGTATTATCCGGAAATTCATGGGGCAGACGGTTTAGGACCGATTAAACCACCAAAAACTTTTTCGCCAAATATAAAACCTTTTTGTGCTTTTTTTGATATTATTGAAAAGTATAAAGGAGAATTAATCATTGTGGATGCTGGTAGGTCAACGACACTAGCGACAGCATTTATTTTAGAAAAGCCGATGATGAAGTATGTGAAAGAATATTATATAATGGGCGGCGCGTTCTTAATGCCTGGTAATGTAACACCGGTAGCAGAGGCAAATTTTCATGGTGATCCTATTGCGTCACAATTAGTGATGCAAAATGCTAAGAATGTGACATTAGTACCACTTAACGTTACATCTGAAGCTATTATTACGCCGGAGATGGTAAAATATATTACGAAACACTCTAAAACGAGTTTTAATAAGTTAATTGAGCCCATATTTACGTATTATTATAAAGCTTATAAAAAGTTAAATCCGAAAATAACAGGTAGCCCAGTACATGACGTCGTTACAATGATGGTCGCGGCAAATCCCTCCCTGTTAGATTATGTATATCGTCGTGTTGATGTAGATACAGTTGGAATTGCAAAGGGAGAAAGTATTGCTGATTTCCGTCCTCAACCTGACTCAAAAGCTTTAAAGAATTGGGTACGAATTGGTTGGTCATTACATTATAAAAAATTTCTCGAAGACTTCGTGAAAATTATGACGTAGACATAATGGGAGAATACAAGTTAAAATAATGGAGATGATTACTAAAATAATCATCTCCATTATTTTGTTTGTAAGAGATAGATAGAGAAGAGCTACACAATAGGAGAGGAATTTTACTTGAAAAAAACTATAGTATGCGCAGTAATTGTGGGTATTTTCGTTTTGCTAATATCGGGTAACTTTTTAGTGAAAAAAGTATGGAGTTCAAATAATGATGATGCACAGTATATCGCATCCTTTATTGAGGAACATAAAGATGAAAAAAATAGTGCGCTCCTAGTCAAGAGAAATGATAAAATTGTTTATTCTGTAAATCCAAATGTTGTATTGCCGGTTGCTAGTACGATGAAACTAATTGTGGCGCTTGAATATACGAAACAAGTTACAGAAGGGAAAATTGATTCGTCTAGTTTCGTTTCCATTAATGATGTGAATCGGTATTACGTACCGAATACAGATGGTGGTGCGCAAGATAGGTGGCAACGGTATTTGGAGAAAACGGGCAAGATAACTGAAGGAGCGGTTTCTTTAGAAGAAGTGGCAAAAGGAATGGTTAAGTTTAGTTCGAATGCAAATGCTGAATATTTAATGGAAGTGTTAGGATTAGATAACATTAATCGAAATTTAAAAAGTTTATCGCTTCCAGCACATCAGCCGCTATTTCCGATCGTTTCATCTTTATACATCCCTGGATATTTGCATAAAGAACTACATGTTCCGAAATATAAAATAGAGAAAAAATTAAAAGAAATGTCTCAAGAGCAATATCGTGAATATGCGATGCTTATTCATGAACGTTTAAAAAAGAAGGGACCATTATTACAGAAGGAAATTCCTCTTTATTTAGAGGAACGTTACGATAAAATTTGGTCAGATCGATTACCAGCTGCTTCTGCAAATGATTATATGGTACTGCTTCAAAAGGCAAATCATAAAGGTGGCCTGACAGAAGCAGAAGAAAAAGTATGGGCGAATATCGTTGAGACAGATATGAGTGCTAAGAAATATCGTAAAACATTTAGACATGCAGGGCAAAAAAATGGCTATACGCCATGGACAGTTACAAAAGCAGTTTATGCAATGGATAAACGTGGGAACTGTACAGAAATAGTGTTCTTAGCAAATGATTTAAATGAGGACGACAGTGCAGAAATACGGAAACATTTAGCAAACTTACATTTCCAAGTGTTGCAAAGTGATAAGTATGATGCGACTTTTATTAAGTAAACTCGGTGCTTGAAGCGCCGAGTTTATTTTTATGCCCAAGCACTTTTTCGCCATCTCTGGGTATGATGGGTAGTAATACTTAGGTGAAAGGGGAAAAGGTGATGAAACAAAGTAAAGAAGAGTTTATAAAGAGTGAAGGCGCTGATTTCCCTGGGAAAACATATGTGGATTGTGTATTACAACATGTATTTCATTTTCAACGAAATTACTTATTGAAAGATATGTTTCAAGTGCACAAAGCACATATTGTGATGCTGATGGAAGAAAATTTAATGAAAAAGGAAGAAGCTAAAGTTATATTACACGCATTAAAAAAGGTAGAAGGAATTCCAAAAGAGCAATTGCTCTATACAGAGCAGCATGAAGATCTCTTTTTTTTAGTGGAACATTTAATTTCTCAAGAAGCAAAAAGCGATTTTGTAAGTAATATGCATATTGGTAGAAGTAGAAATGATATGGGTGTAACGATGTATCGCATGAGTTTAAGACGGTATGTATTACGATTAATGGAACATCATTTGTTATTGCAAGAGAGTATATTGCAACTTGCTGCTGATCATAAGGAAACAATTATGCCAGCTTATACACATACACAACCAGCACAGCCAACAACATTTGGTCATTATGTGTTAGCAATTTATGATACGATGCAAAGAGATTTAGAACGAATGAAAAGAACGTACAAACTTTTAAATCAATCCCCAATGGGAGCTGCTGCGCTTTCTACAACAAGTTTCCCAATTAACCGAGAGCGAGTTGCCAATTTACTTGGATTTACTAATGTAATCGAGAACTCATATGATGCTGTTGCTGGAGCGGATTATTTATTAGAAGTTAGCTCATTACTTATGGTAATTATGACGAATACGAGTAGATGGATTCATGATTTTTTACTATTAGCGACGAAAGAATATGATGGTATTACTGTTGCAAAGCCATATGTACAGATTAGTAGTATTATGCCGCAAAAGCGAAATCCAGTTTCCATTGAACACGCCCGTGCAATTACGAGTAGTGCTTTAGGTGAAGCATTTACAGTATTTCAAATGATTCATAATACACCATTTGGCGATATTGTCGATACGGAAGATGACTTGCAGCCGTATTTATATAAAGGAATTGAAAAGGCTATTCGTGTATTTTGCATTTTGAATGCAGTCATTCGAACAATGAAAGTGGAAGAAGAAACGCTGAAAAGTCGTTCTTATAAACATGCAATTACGATAACTGATTTCGCAGATGTTTTAACAAAAAACTATGACATTCCATTTCGGCATGCGCATCAGGCAGCAAGTGTTATTGCAAATATGTCATTGGAGCAACAAAAGGAGCTTCATGAATTACATTTCAAAGATGTAAATATATACTTACAAGAAAAATTTAAAATACATTTATTAGAAAAAGAGTGGGAAGAAATTATATCTCCAGAAGCTTTTATACAAAAAAGAAAGGTGTACGGTGGACCGAGTAAAAAAGAGATGGAGCGTATGATTAAAAATCGAAAAGAGTCATTTCGAAAAGAAGAAGAGGTATTTAAAAAGGAAAAACAGAGAATTTTACAAGTTGAAAATGCTTTGAATACGTTAGCTTCGAATATTATTGAATCGTGAAAGAGGGATTTAATGAATTAATCGCCAATACTTAATGAAACTATAAATAGAGAGAAGAGATTGTCGATGATTCAATTACATGTATATGAAGAGATTCTTAATTTTAAAGAAGTGGTTACACCATTTTTAGAAAAGAATGAACAGGAAAATAATCTCATATTAGGTGTATTACAAATGGTCCAACAACCGATATTTATGGGTATAGCGAAACAAGGAGAAGAAATTACGATTGTATTTCTGCAAACGGAAGAGAAGAAACAAATCATTGTTGCAACTTCTGAAATTTCAGGAATAGCTATCAAGGAGCTTGCAAAAGAGTTAACGAAAGTATATCCGGATATTCCTGGATTGATCGGTAATAAGAAAGTTGTACAACAATTAGCGGAAGAGATTGCGGTGTTAGAAAATAAGAAAACGAGTGTTGTAATGGAACAAGGAGTATATGAGTTGAAAGAAGTGAAGAAGAAACCGAGCGAGGGTAGTTTTTTTCGAGAAGTACGTAGTGATGAACTAACATTAATAGAAGAGTGGATATATCGATTTTGCGAAGATGTGAATCTTCCTACTACGAAAGAGGAAGCAAAACAAACGGCACATACATTAATCACTAATCATCGTTTATTTGGTCTAGAAGTAGATGGAAAACTTGTTTCTGTAGCAGCAAAAACGAGACCAACTAAAAATAATATAACAGTTAATTTTGTATATACGCCAAAAGAAGCAAGGAAAAAAGGATACGCATCTAATTGTGTAGCGGCACTTAGTCAACGTATGTTAGATGAAGGGTACAAGACGACTACGTTATATACTGATTTAGCGAATCCGACATCGAATAAAATTTATCAAGAAATTGGTTATGAGCAAATTGCGGAGTCTGTGCTTATATTTTTAGAGAAGTAGAACAAAAAGGCGTGCTAAAATAGCACGCCTTTTTGTTATTCATCAATTCTAATAACCTCGCCTTGAGGGAAGTCTTCAGTTTCTAGTAAGTTACGAATAGCTTTCGCAACATATTCAGGTGATAATAGTTTTCCTGCTTCTTTTAATGCAATGAAGCGGTCCAAATTTATGAAATCTTCTTTATTTGTTTCACGAATTTGTGATTGCATATTTGTATCAACAACACCAGGTGCAAAAGCGACGATTTTTACTGGATATTCTTTTGCTGCTTCTTCGGTTGCTACGCACTGTGTAAACATATTTACGCCAGCTTTCGTTGTACAATAAGCGCCCCATCCGAAGTATGGATTTTTTCCTGCACCAGATGAAATGTTTATAACACGTTTATCTACTTTCCATTCTTTCGTATGTTTCATGAAAGTAGATGTAAGAATCATAGGGGCAAGTAAATTAATGTGAACGTTCGTAATGAATTGTTCACTTTCTGCTTTTTCAATTGGCTTCATAGGAGCAACTGTACCCGCATTATTAATTAAATGAATAGAGGATACACTGTCTTCTTGAATAGATGAAATGATTTCGTTAAAGTTCGTTTCTAAATTATGTACATCTTGAAGATCTAAGGAGTAGAAAACACAATTGCTATTATATTGTTCTGCGAGTTTCGTAAGTTCTTTATTTTCTCTTCTAGAAATAGAGATAACAGTTGTATTTTTTTCTAACAATTGTGTGGCAATAGCCTCACCTAAACCTTGTGAAGTTCCTGTTATGATAACGTAGCGCATAGTTTTATAAACTCCTCTCATATGTGCGGAATTTTGTTGGACAACGTACATTGTATAGTTTGTCTACATTTTATAGTATAGAGCACTTTTTACTATAATTGAAATGAGATGATTGTGTGCCTTTTATAAATCGTTTTACGACAACAGTACCTGGTGCCGTCACGTTCACTGGGAATACGCTGGGACTTAGCCCTACATCACCTGCACCAGGTAATATTTTTGGTACACTCGCTGTTTTTACAACGGTAAATACAGCGCTGCAAGTACCAGGATTCCCAGCAGGGACAACAGATGAATGGCAATTGAATTCTTCAAGTGCAATTTTAAATCTTCCAGCAGGAAGCAGTGTGTTATATGCAGAGTTAGTTTGGGCTGGTACTTTCCGGACTGATACGGAAGATGTTTTACCATTTTTAAATGATAACATTACATTTACAACGCCAGCAGGGACGTTTTCTGTTACGCCAGATCCTGCTACCGCGCAGCAAGGTTCAGTAGGAAATCAGTTTTATTATGCTCGCTCTGCCAATGTAACGAATCTTGTTAGTGCAGGTGGGGCAGGCACATATACAACGGGTGCTGTGCCTGCTGCAAGAACTTCAGCCGACCCGACAATCAGTCGTTCAGCTGGATGGACGCTTGAGGTTGTGTATCAAAATGCAAGTTTACCACTTCGAAATTTGTCAGTATATGCAGGCCAAGAAATTATTGATGCTTCATCACCACCAGTTGATGCTACTATTTCAGGATTTGCTACGCCGGCAACAGGAGCTGTTACAGGAAGAGTGCTCGTAACTGCTCAAGAAGGTGATTCTAACATTTCTGGAGATCAACTTCGCTTTGGGCCGAATGCGAATACTACAGTTGCATTATTCGGACCGAGAAACCCTGCAAATAATTTCTTCCAGTCTCAAATTTGTAATGACAGTGGAAATTTAGATACGAGCGGTACATTCGGAGATTTAAATCAGCCGTTAGGGGTAGCTTTGGCCGTCCGAAGACAGGGGTGGGATATTACGAATGTAGATGCCTCCTCATCTTTAGTAAACAATCAAACGTCAGCAACTGTTCGCTTCGTTACAAATGGAGATGGATACGCTGCAGCTGGTTTTGGTGTTCAAATTGATGCGACAGGTCCAATTATTAATCCAGTTAAATCGGTTAATAGAACAGTCGCAGGAGTAGGGGATACTCTCACTTATACGATTACGGTTCCGAATACAGGAACAGGAAGTGCAGAAAACGTTGTATTACGTGATAGTATTCCGAACGGAACGACATTTGTTGCAGGTAGTGTAACGGTAGGGGGAGTAACACAGCCGAATGCAAACCCTGCTAATGGAATTAATTTAGGAACAATCCCAAATAACACGCAAAGAGTTGTTACATTTCAAGTACGAATAACATCGTTTCCGAACCCAAACCCTATTCCAAATCGTGCAATGGTGTCATATCAATTCCGTCCTTTTGTTGGTAGTTCTCCTATTACAAGTACATCTTCTTCAAATACAATACAAACGACAGTGAATCAAGCAACTATAAGTATGCAAAAATCTGTAGATTTACAGACTGCGACACTTAATGATGTATTAACGTACACAGTTAATGTCACAAATAATGGGAATGTTGCTGCAAACAATGTAATTTTTGTTGATAGTATTCCTGCAGGAACAACATTTGTCGCAAACAGCGTTACGGTAAATGGAGTAGCACGTCCAGGAGCGAATCCAGCAAGTAGTATTAATCTAGGAAGTATTAATGCTTCGCAAACGACTGTAGTGCGCTTTCAAGTTCGAGTAACATCTAATCCTCTTGTCAATCCAATTCCGAACCGTGCGAGTGCAACATTTAACTTTACTCCAGTGCCTGGCCAACAACCAGTTTCAGGGCAAGCGACAAGTAATACTGTAGTTACTACAATTAATATAGCTGATATAACAACGAGAAAAACAGTGGATAAAGCTTTTGCAACGGTTAACGACGTTCTTACGTACACGGTAACAATTCAAAATACAGGAAATGTACTTGCAACGAACGTTATTTTTCAAGATCCAATCCCAATTGGAACGACATTTATCGCAAATAGTGTGACTGTGGATGGGGTTTCACAACCTGGGGCAAATCCAGCGACTGGGTTTACAGTAGCGAATATATCTCCTGGCGGAAGTAGGACTGTTACATTTCAAGTACGAGTTACATCTACACCATCGGGAGGTACGATTGCGAATCGCGGAAATGTATCTGCTAATTTCGTCGTTAAACCGAATCAGCCACCGATAACAATTAATAGACAAACGAATACAGTTGTGACACAAGTTAATACAGGCGGTTTAAATATAATAAAAGAAGTAAATACAACGCAAGCGGCGGTAGGGGATACTTTAACATACACAATTGCCGTCCAAAATACAGGAAACGTTCCGTTAACAAATGTATTTTTCCAAGACCCTATTTCTTCTGCTGTTTCATTTGTTGCAAATTCTGTAACAATTAATGGAGTACAGCAAATTGGACTAAATCCGAATACAGGATTCTCTCTTCCGAATATTCCTGCGGCTCAAACGGTTGTAGTCACATTTGACGTAGTAATTGTACAGAATCCAGAAAATGAAGATATTTTAAATCAAGCAAATGTAACAGCAAGCTTTCAAGTGAATCCGAATGAACCACCAGTTACAATCAATGTTCCGAGTAACGTTGTGAATACGACAGTACAATCAGGGAACTTTGAAGTTGTGAAAGCAGTGAATACGGATGTTGCAACGGTAGGAGATGTTTTAGTATATACAATCGAAGTTATAAATGCAGGTAGTGTACCAGCTACAAATGTATTTTTCCAAGATTCAATTCCACAAGGGACATTATTTATTGAAAATAGTGTAGTTGTTAATGGTGTTTTACAAGAAGGGGCGAATCCAGAACTTGGATTCCCATTAAATAATTTGCCTACTGGCGCAAGTGTTATTGTTACGTTTGAAGTATTAATTGATGAAATTCCACCAGGGAATAATGTTGTAAATAACGCGAATGTAACTGGAGATTTTCTTGTAAATCCAACAGAGCCACCAATTACTGTGACGGTTCCAAGTAATACTGTTATGACAGTTGTGAATTCCTCAGGGTTAAATGTAATAAAGAGTGTAAGCGCTACTGAAGCAGGTGTAGGAGATACACTAACATATACAGTTGCTATACAAAATAGTGGAACGGTAGTAGCGACAAATGTATCATTCCTTGATCCGATTCCAGCTGGAACCACTTTTGTAGCGAATAGTGTAACGATAAACGGGACACCTCAACCAGGTTTGAACCCGACAACTGGATTTCCACTTGCTAATATTCCAGTAGGAGGGATGGTAACAGTTACTTTCCAAGTGACAATCACGAGTGTACCACCAAATAGAGTTCTTCCGAATAATGCGAATGTAACTGCTGATTTCCAAGTAAGTCCTCTCCAGCCACCAATTACAATTGTAACGATTAGTAATATTGTTGTGACGCGAGTGAATGTAGGATCACTTAATATAATGAAGAGTGTAAATACACCACAAGCAGGAGTAGGGGATACGTTAACGTATACGATTCTTATACAAAATACAGGAACTGTTCCTGCAACGAATATTATTTTTCAAGATCCAATTCCGTCCGGTACTGCGTTTGTAGCAAATAGTGTAACGATCAACGGAGTCGTTCAGCAAGGCGCGGATCCTATGGCAGGTTTCTCAGTACCAAATATTCCGGTCGGACAAACGGCCACGATTACGTTTCAAGTTACAGTGACGAGTGTTCCGAGCGGTGGAAATGTTAGAAACCAATCGAACGTTACTGCAAG
The DNA here is from genome assembly GCF_008042405.1 of Bacillus sp. SH7-1. Taxonomy (NCBI): domain Bacteria; kingdom Bacillati; phylum Bacillota; class Bacilli; order Caryophanales; family Bacillaceae; genus Bacillus; species Bacillus sp. SH7-1. Next base: position 41,530 of record NZ_QNUD01000042.1, on the reverse strand, counting down.
TTTTCTTATAAATCCAGCAAACCCTCCAATAACGACTGTTACAAATAGTAATTTTGTAGTGACGCAAGTAAACACAGCACAGTTAAATATACAAAAATCTTCATCTGTACAACAAGCAGCACTTGGAGAAACTTACACGTATTCTGTTGTCATTCGAAATAACGGTACAGTAACAGCAACGAATGTCTCTTTCATTGATCCAATTGCTCCAGAAACAACATTTGTAGCAAACAGTGTAACGATAAATGGAACGCCACAACCTGGATTTGACCCAAATGTTGGTTTCCCGCTTCCTAATATTGCAGCTGGAACATCATTGACAGTAACATTCCAAGTTACGGTAGTTGCACCGTCTACACGTGGAGCAGTATTAAATACAGCATCTGCTACAGCCACTTTCTTATTAAATCCTTTACAACCACCTGTAACAACAACGAACTCAAGTAATACAACGGTAGTTACAATACCGTTACCTCCTCCTGGTGAAGTAACAGCAACAAAAACAGTTGATGTTGCAACTGGGGCTGTTGGAGATGTATTAACGTATACCGTGCTCATTTCAAACGTAGGAATTATCCCTGTTACAGATGTATTCTTCCAAGATGTCATACCAGAAGGAACGACGTTTGTTGACAATAGTGTAACGATAGGTGGAGTGCAGCAACTTGGTTTAAATCCAGAAATAGGATTTACAGTTACGCCATTATTAATCGCTGGTGGAAGTATTGAGGTCACATTCCAAGTGACGATTACAGAAATTCCAGATAATGAAGTTATATTAAATGATGCAGACGTTACATTTACTTCACAACCAAATCCGCAGGAACCACCGATTACGGAAACGATATTAACGAATTTAGTCGTTACGACAATTAATATAGCGTTTATTTTTCCGTTAAAACTAGTAGATAAAGAAGTAGCGACTGTAGGAGAAATATTAACGTATGATGTATTGATTTTTAATTTCGGAACAGTACCAGCGACCAATGTTCAATTTATCGATACGACTTCTGCTGGTGTAGCATTTGTACCAGGAAGTGTGAGCATCAACGGGGTACCTGCACCAGGATTAGATCCTTTCATTGGTTTTACAGTTCCAGATATACCTGTAGATGATTTTGTACTTGTCACATATCAGGAAGTGGTTACAAGCATACCAGAAGGTGGTACGATTGTTAACTTTGTAGACGTTACAGCTACATTTGCTGTAAGTGAAACAGAACCACCGATTACGGAGACGACGACAAGTAATACGACATTAACAGAAATCAATGAGCCTGGTTTGAATGTTTTAAAATCAGTAAGTCAGCCGGTTGTTGCAGTAGGCGATACAATCACATATACAACAGTAGTTCAAAATACAGGAACAGTGCCAGCAACGAATGTTCAATATAGTGATGTATTACCTTCCTCTATAGCATTCGTGCCGAACAGTGTAACGATAGGTGGTGTGTTACAACCTGGATTCAATCCGAATAATGGATTCCCGCTTCCAGATATAAATCCAGGTGGAAGTGTAGAAGTCACCTTCCAAGTAACCGTTGTTAGTGTGCCATCAAACGGAACAATTGCCAATACGGCAAATGTAACAGGAAGTTTTGTATTAGTACCAGGAGAACCGCCAGTTATAGTAAACCAACCGAGCAATACAACACTTACAACTGTAAATAGAGGGCAATTTAATGTTATGAAACAAGTAAATAGGGTTGCTACTCTCGTTGGAGATATATTAACGTATACGGTTCAAATAACGAATACAGGAACAGTAACAGCTAATGATGTTCAGTTTGTTGATACCATTTCAGCAGGGGCGTCATTTGTACCAAATAGTGTAACGATAAATGGAGCCCTGCAACCAAACTTAAATCCGATTACTGGATTTGGAGTTGGAGATATACCAGTTGGTGAAACGGTTATAGTAACGTTTCAAGCCACAGTTACAACCATCCCGTCATCAGGAACGATTACGAACGTTGCAAATATAACAGGAAGCTTTGTATTAGTACCAGGAGAACCACCGGTTGTAGTAACTGAACCGAGTAATACGACGATAACTAGAGTGAATAGAGGACGATTCAGCATTATAAAATCTATAAATAAAGAAGCGACACGATTAGGAGATACGTTAACGTATAGTGTGCAAGTTACAAATACGGGAACGGTAACAGCAACGAATGTTCAGTTTATCGATGTTCCATCACCTAGTTTAGAATTCGTTCCTGGAAGTGTACAAATAAATGGGATTCCGCAAGTAGGTTTAGATCCATTTGTAGGCTTTGCATTGCCTGATCTTGCAGTAGGGGATAGTGTATTCATTACATTTGAAGTAAATGTAATCGCAGTTCCGCCTTCTAGTAGCATTATGAATACAGCGAGAGTAACAGGTGATTTCGAATTGATTCCAGGAGAACCTCCGTCTACAATTACAAATTCAAGTAATACGACGGTTACGCCGGTAAATAGAGGCAGCTTAGATATGCTAAAAGAAGTAGACCATTCAATTGTTGGCGTAGGAGAAACGGTAACGTATACGGTTCGTATATTAAATACTGGTACTGCTGATGCAATGAATGTTCAATTTATCGATGTGCTATCTCAGGAAGCTGATTTCGTCCCAAATAGTGTAACGATAAATGGGGTTCCGCAACCGGGGTTAAATCCGCAAATTGGATTAACGATACCAGATATTCCAGTTGGTGAGACGGCAATTGTAACATATAAAGCTACGATTACAAGTTTTCCGGATGGTGGAACAGTAGTAAACGTTGCTGGAGCGTTAGCAGAATATGTTTTAGTACCAGGAGAGCCGCCAGTTACAGTGATGGACACGAGCAATACAGTTATTGTAACGGTAAATACTGCAATCCTATTTGTTGCAAAAGGAGCAAACTTTGAAGTGGCAATGGTAGGAGATGTTGTCACTTACGGAATTGCCGTTATAAATGATAGTACAGTTCCTGTAACGAATATTGTTTTAACAGATATCATTGATCCAAATACGTTATTTATAAATGGCACGGTAACGGTAAATGATGTACCTCTTCCATTTGCTAATCCGAATACTGGTATTCCGTTAGGTGATTTTCAGCCAAACGATGCAGCAATTATTAATTTTCAAGTTGTCATAACAGGAGGACAAATAAATAATTTAGTTACAAATACTGCTACAGCAAGTGGGCTCGCGACTGTAAATCCGAATGAGCCACCAGTAGTAGTTGAAGGTGATAGCAATACAGTTGTTATCCCATTTATATCTCAAAATGTCTCAACGACAGTCGTAAAAACGGCAGATTTACAGGCAGCAACGATTGGAGATGTCATTACGTTTACGACAGTCATTACAAATACAGGTGATACTGTAATGCAAAATATTCGTTTTCAAGATATGTTAGATAGTAGTGTTCGATTTGTTCCTGGAAGTGTAACGGTTGATAATACGCCAGTGCCGAATGTAAGCCCGGCAGTAGGGTTTCTTATCGGAAGTTTAAATCCTGGTGAAGCAAGGACAGTTTCGTTCCAAGTAGCAGTACAGAGCGCGCCAAATGGTTCAGGAAATTATATAAATCAAGCGAGTATTCGTTTTGAACATCAAGTAGGCACAGTGTTGCCACCTGTTACACAAATAGTAGAAAGTAACATAGTTGTAATTCCATTTGTTCCAACGATTGAACAAATTTGCGAAACTAATATTAATTGCTTAGGGAAAATTCCTTTTCAATGTTCTCCGTGTGATCATTTGCAAATAAAGAAAAAATAAATGCAGAAAGAGCATCCTGTAAGAGAAGGATGCTCTTTCTGCATTAATCATGTAGATTCTTTTTCGGGCGAGGTGAAAAATTCGTCGATTTTGTCGGAAAGTAGTAATGGAATAGCTCCTTTTATAACAGAAATGTCCCAGTCCCACCATGCGAGATTCTCAAGTTTGTCAATTGTTTCTTGCGGGAAACGATATCGAATAAATTTTGCAGGATTACCAGCCACAATTGCATATGGTGGTACGTCCTTTGTAACAACACTCTTTGCGCCAATAATGGCCCCGTTACCAATTGTAACACCAGATAAAATGCAGGATTGATAACCTATCCATACATCATTGCCGACTACGATATCACCTTTTGAAGTAGGGTGACCAGTAATATGTGCTCCTTCATCAAAAAGTGCATTAAATGGGTAAGTCGTTATCCAGTCTGCACGATGCTCACCGCCAAGTATGAAAACGACTTCTTCTCCTAATGAACAAAACTTACCTATTTTTAATTTCGTTTCATCGTTCCAAGAAAAAATGGTTGGCCCTACTTTACTATAAGTATAATCACCGATATCATACTTACTATATTCTGGTTTTTGATTTAAATATAACATGATTCTTCAGCCTCCTTTCTCAATTAAGCGATACGTATGGAATATTATATGCAAGGTGTAGCAAGGTGAGCTGTGTTAATAGGTGAAATGAACAAAAAGGAGTGGGCTGTATGAGATACGAAATGGGTTTATATAATAAACCTTTTCAATCAATTCAATCTGGAAAAAAAGTATATGAAGTACGTTTATACGATAAAAAACGTCAACTCATAAAACAAGGCGATCATATTGTATTTACAAACCTTACGACAGCAGCAACGATGACTGTAAAGGTAACAGAAATAAAACGATACGAAAGCTTTACAGCAATGTACGAACAAATTGATAAAAAATTATTGGATTGTGAAAATGATAGTTTAGAGGAAATGTTAGAAAGTACATACAAAATATATACGAAAGAACAAGAAAAAAAGTGGGGAACGGTTGCGATTGGTATTGAGGTAATACAATGATAAGAAATCGTGGCGTGGCGATCATTGTGCAGGAAGGGGAAATTGCTCTTATAAAACGTATTCGAGAAGATGAAACATATTATGTTTTTCCAGGCGGGGGAATTGAAGAAGGAGAAACACCTGAAGAAGCAACAAAGCGAGAAATTTATGAAGAATTAGGGGTACATATAAAAATAGAACATCTAATTGCAAAGGTGGAGTTTAAAGGTACGGAGTACTATTTTAATGCCCATATTATAGATGGAGTTTTTGGAAGTGGTAAAGCTGAAGAGTTCGAACTGAAAGATAGAGGGAGTTATATTCCGTTGTGGTTACCAATACAAGAGTTGGAAAAAGTGAATATAAAACCGTGTGAAGTGGTCGGAAGTATATTAGAACATTATAAAATATAAGGTCTGACAACATACAAAAAAAACCATTGACATAGTCTTCTGATTTAAGTATTGTATTCGAGTATGTTTATAATCAGGAGGTTTATATGAGCAATCAAACTACTACACATCATGTGAAAATGACAACAGCAGATCCATCTGGAATTGGTCTATTTGGATTAGCGATGGTAACACTTGTAGCATCATCTCAAAAGTTAGGCTTAACAGATGGTGTTTCACTTGTATTACCTTGGGCGATCTTTTTAGGAGGATTTGCACAAATCTTTGCTTGCATTCACGATGCAAAGCATAACAATACATTCGGTACAACAGCATTCGGTGCGTACGGCCTATTTTGGTTAGGTGTTGGAATGACTTGGTTAATTCAACTTGGAGTATTTGGCGAGAAATTAGCACAAGCTGCAGATTCAAAACAGCTTGGTGTAGCCTTTATCGGATATTTGATTTTCACAATCTTTATGACAATTGGTGCAATGGAAACACATAAAGTATTATTTATGATTTTCGTCCTTATTGATTTCCTATTTATCGGTCTTTCATTGAGTACTTTAGGTGTTATGCCACACGCAATGCATAATTTAGCAGCATATTCTGAACTTCTTATTTCATTATTATCTTTCTATGGTTCAGCAGCAGCAGTGTTAAATACACACTTCGGAAAAGTTGTTTTACCAGTTGGAAAGCCATTTGGTATTTTTAAAAAGTAATAAAAAAGCACAGATGATTGTATAGTCATCTGTGCTTTTTTGTGATGTAAACAGAAATAATAATAAAATACAATTGAAATTGATTCTCATTATTAATATAATGAGAATGAGAATCATTTATTGTAAGAGGGGGATGCCGAAGTGGCGAAAATTTTAATAGCTTATGCAAGTATGTCAGGAAATACAGAGAGTATTGCTGATTTAATTAAAGTTAGTTTAGATGCCTTTGATCATGAAGTAGTACTGCAAGAAATGGAAGGCATGGATGCTGAAGAATTATTAGCTTATGATGGAATCATTTTAGGATCTTATACGTGGGGCGATGGTGAATTACCATTTGAAGCGGAAGATTTTCATGATGACTTAGAAAATATAGATTTATCAGGGAAGAAAGTAGCGGTATTCGGGTCAGGTGATACGGCGTATGAACTGTTTTGTGAAGCGGTAACGATATTTGAAGAACGCCTTGTAGAACGCGGTGCAGAGCTTGTACAAGAAGGATTGAAAATCGAACTAGCTCCAGAAGATGAAGAGGATGTTGAAAAATGCAGTAATTTTGCAATTGCATTTGCTGAGAAGTTCTAAGAATGGGAGTGTCAACGTGGAGACAATGTTAAGTGCGACCGCTATTACAAAGTTAAGAGATGGAAAGCTTATGTTAGCTACTACATATAATGGTTTATTTATTGAACAAGACGGAGAATGGAAGCAAATTTTAAATGGTTTTCAAAAACGAATTAGGGATTTACATAGCGAAGATAATGTAGTGTATGGTGTAGGTGACGAAGGAATTTTTATTCGTAGTATGAATGGTGGAGAGACGTGGACGGTTCAACGTTTTCCAACAAAAGCAACGAGTTGGAATGTATGTAGTAATGTACTAGGAACTGTCATTGCCCATGGAGATAAAACGTTGTATCATTCTAATGATTTTGGTTCGACATGGGAAACTATTCATCCATTTCTTGAATATGGTGGCGGGGCACCATCTATTCGATCGTTGTTTTTATATAAACATTACTTATTTATCGGTACGAAAATACATGCTAAATATGGTGGTGTTTGGCTCTTTAATTTGGAGACACGTAAATTAAAGAGGATTAAAATCGTGATGAATCAGATGATCTCAGCGTTGACTTTACACAACTCTTATTTAGTAGCAGCCAGTGGATCATGCAAAGGGATTAGCGGGAATATCTCTTTTTGTAAAATAGATGAAAGTATTGAGAATGAAAAAACATATTGGCACACATGTCAAAGCGAGCAGAAAGCAAGTAGCTATTTAGACTTAAGTGTAGATCAACATGTGCTATATACAACGTCAACGCAAAATAAGGCGGGGATTAGTACTGTTTGTCGTGTGCTTTTAGAAGAAGGAATTGTTACAGTATGCGACTCAGTTAAAGGGCATGGCTGGCGCATCGTTAACGAAAAAGAAGGCTATGTTGTAGCTGGATCAGGTGAATCAAAAGCGATGCAGTGGAAGAAAAAAGTTGTATAGCAAAAAAAACTTTGCTTTTATTATATTGATATGATATATTATATTTAAACCATTTTACTTTTAATAATATAGAGATTTAAATGAGCTGTAACTTCCGAGGAGGATAGCAATGTTAAATCTCCTCAGAGTTGCAGTTTTTTTAATGTCTGACTTATTTTTGTAAAGTGGTTGAAAATGAATATGTACATATAGGTACATTGTAGGAGGATTTTTTAAATGCAAAACGGTAAAGTAAAATGGTTTAACTCAGAAAAAGGTTTCGGATTCATCGAAGTTGAAGGCGGAGAAGACGTATTCGTTCATTTCTCAGCTATCCAAGGCGAAGGTTTCAAAACTTTAGAAGAAGGTCAAGAAGTTACTTTCGAAGTAGAACAAGGTAACCGTGGACCTCAAGCTACAAACGTTAACAAGAAGTAATTGTGGAAAAAAGAAGGGCTTGCCCTTCTTTTTTTTTGTATTTTTATTGAATAACCTCCTATGTACATCTAATAATGAAATTGAATTTTCGTTTTTTAGACGAAGTATTACATGCATAAAGTGTATGATTAAATAAATACTGAAAATAAAGTATGTGTGTGAAAAGGAATTTAGAAAGAGGTAAATAAATTGGAAAACGCTACACATTTTATTGTGTTTGATATAGAGAGAAATTTCAGGCCGTATAAATCAGAAGATCCGTCAGAGATAGTTGATATCGGAGCTATAAAAATAGAAGCAAGTACAATGAAGGTAATTGGAGAATTTTCGGAGTTAGTAAAACCGGGAGCACGTCTTACTCGTCATACGACAAAATTAACGGGAATTACAAAGAAAGATTTAATTGCTGTCGAGAAATTCCCGCAAATTATAGAGAAATTTATTCAGTTTATCGGAGAAGATTCTATATTTGTTACATGGGGGAAAGAAGATTATCGATTTCTATCTCATGATTGTACGTTACATGGTGTAGATTGCCCATGTATGGACAAAGAAAGAAAAATGGATTTACAAAAATTTGTTTTTCAAGCGTATGAAGAATTGTTTGAACATACACCAAGTTTACAATTTGCGGTAGAACAGCTTGGTTTAACGTGGGAAGGGAAGCAACACCGAGCTTTAGCGGATGCTGAGAATACAGCGAACATACTTCTTAAAGCATATAGCGAGAGAGATATTACTAAAAGATATAAAAGACATGGTGAGCTTGAACTTGTAGAAAACGGCAAACTAACAGAAAAAGCGAAAAAAAAGATGCGGAAATGGGTATTTAAAGAAATGAGAAAAAATACAGAGCGTCCTTTCGTTTGGAGTACATTTGAAAGTAGTGACACGTGGGAAAGTATAACGGAAAGATACTATATAAGTGAATCTACAGTAGAACTTCTGAAAAAGCATTTTCGTACGGCGGTTAGAAAAGCGGAAAGACAGATTAGGTATTTGGCTGAGATGGAGAAAGTAGTAGAAGAAAGTTAGCAGTGTAATCTATTTTATTCATATGTACAACTAGACTTCAGGATTAAGTCACTGAAGTTTAGTTGGAAAATTCACAGCTTGTCTTGTGTTGTTAATGGAATAGTTTATAGTTTTTAGTACGAAGGTACATATTATTTGTTTTTTGAGAAAGATAAACTGAATTTCCAGTTTGAAATATAGTGGTAATAGCATTGTTTATATTGTTCGAATTACGAGTTAATATTCATCTTCTGAAAATGGAATATTTAATCGGTTTTCTACAGTACGTAAACGTTAATTTAAATGGTTCAGCCGGTGGGTGTGTCGCTCAACTGTATTTTCTAATTGACGAACTCTTTCATTTAAGCTATAAACCTGAAAGTTTAACTTTTTTATTTGTTGTTCAAGTTCGTATAAAGAGTAAAATAAGAGTTTGTACAAGGGAGGTGTGATAGTGATAGACTTGGATATTAAAGATGTCACCGTACAGATGGAATTAAACGGTGTTTTTTGGAATGAGGCCGGGATTGCTGAAATGACGGTGACTACAAAGGAAGAGCATTCTCTTATTCTTCAAATAGTAGTTGATTTAGAAAATAGAACTATTAGAGCGACGAGTGCCGAAATAGTGAACGGGTTCTGTCCCCTGTGCAAACAGAAAAAGGACGAATGTAGTGAACTTAAAGACCTACAAAACAAAATGGAAATTTTAGAAGAAGCCTATGATTGGGTGAGAGAGCATCCGGTATATCGTTTTCAACTATCTTTTTATGAGTACAATAAATTTGAGATAATAAAGTAAAAGTTTCATTTTAAGAATATACATAGTGATTAAAAGGAAGCGCACCAAAAACTTTAGAAGGACTTGGTCAACTAGAAATATTGAAGCAAAGATCTTTAATGGAAATAAGCTTGTACAACAAGGCAGGAATCTACTTGATTCTGTAACAAATGTCATATTAGATTAAAAATAATTTTTAAACATAATCATATTTTGTTATAAAGCAGAAAAACCGATTCTACTAAGAATCGGTTTTTCTATAAATGAAAACTATGTCCCAAATAAAAGAGCGCTTATTAAAAGCGCCCAGTAAAAACAGCTATATGGAAGGATTTATTCAATCCCGTTCGGATCATAAGAATACTGCTGCTTATTCTCAATCCGCTCAATCACATCTTGCAATTCATCTGGCTTCAGAAACTCAATCGGAGAGAAGCCTTTCTCAAACGTAAGTGTATCGGCTTCAATCATTAATACGTACCGATCATTTACCTTTGCGATATGTATTTGATCCCCGAAATCAGCAAGCAGGGCCTTCACAGAGATATGATCTGCTTTTAGCTTTAATTCCACTTCAGGAGCATGCTCGACGATTTGAGCGGTAGCTTCCATTACTTCTTCGGTTGAAAATTGTTCCATAATTTCACGTTTTGGACTGGCAGCCCATACTTCCATCGCTTGGTCGAATTGTTCACGTTCTTCCGTACCTTCTTCAAATACATCTTCAATTTGGTCATATACCATGTCCATTACTTGTGTTTTCATAATTTCAGGCATAGAGCGTTCGTATTCGACGAATTTTAAGAAGTCTTCAAAGTAACGGGCGTGTGATGCTTGGTGAATCTTTAGCTCGCCCACTTCGACCATACCTTCTTCGGGCATGTACGGATATTGGATAGATTTCATATTTTTTGTTGTGATGGCCATTTCAACGTTACGAATCAGTGTAGATTCATCGGAAATGGAAGCGACTTTCGGCTCGAAGTCACATTTCATAACGAAAACGAATGGATCATCAAAGTATTTGCGTAGTTTTGCTTGCGCAATTAAAAATACACCACCGCGTACAGCACTTGTGTCAAGATATGTATAAACGAGAGGTTCGCTCATATCTTTGAAGTTTTCCTTCGTATCTGCAAAGCGAATGCGATTAAATAGGTTGTAATGAGGGTTTGAATCAAGTTCGTGCCCTTCTTCTACAATGAAGCGACCGATTTTTGTCGGAGCTTGTTCTGTTTTCGCATGACGTTCTACTTTTCGCTTTGAAATTTTTAATAATTCTCCATTCAAAAATTCTTTTAAGGAGCTATCTTCATACTCTTCAGCGTCTAATGTTTGAAAATGTTTGTAGCGTTTATCAACAGCTTCACCTTTTCCTTCTACTTGTACAACATAAAAGGAAAGATAATTTATTTCAAAATCCATATTTATCACCTTGTTTCATTTCGTTAACTCTTACCAGTATAGAGATGGAAAAAACTTTCGTCAATTTATATAAGGAAGGGGGAGCCCCTTCCTTCATATATTTTTTATTTTCGAAATTAAAATCCGTCTTCTAATGCTGAAAATGGAATGTTTAGCCTGTTTTCTATTGTACGTAAACGTTGGTTTAAGCGGTTTAATCTACGTGTATGACGCTCAACCGTGTTTTCTAATTGACGTACTCTTTGCTCAAGCTCATTTACTCGTCTTTCTAGTTGACGGTTTCCAGTACCAGGAAAAGAGATTGGAAGTTGGAATTGTCGATTTTGATCATATAGATTAACTTGTTCTGCTGGATCTATATATTGTTGGTATTGTGCTTGTAAATCATATTGAGGCTGATAACCATTTTGGTTATATGGATCGTATGGATTGTAGGGGTACATAAAAACATCCTCCATTTCTTTAAAATAGGTTAAATTCACCATAATGTATGTGCAAAAGCGGAGCGATGGCACGGCAAATACCTATTTATGTTCAAGAGAAGTTTCTTTATAAATAAGAATATGGAGTTTTTACATTTGTATTTCTTTTGTTTTATGGTATATACTGGATAAAAGAATGGGGTTACATAAAGGTTACAATTCTATCAAACTCAAACTTTTATGCAAATATGTATAGACATTCGGAAAAGAAAAGGGTAATTTATATAGAGTAAAAAATAACTTGTAACAATTTATAAATATATTGTAAAATGATTGTAACAAAACATACATAAAAATGAAATAATACATAAAAGTAATATTGGGAAAAAGGGGAGAGTATATTGTTCCGTAAAGTAAAGGGTATATTAGTTGGGGTGTTATGTGTAGCTGTAGTGAGTGGCTGTGGTACAAAAGTAAGTGATGTTGCATTAGTAAGTGATATTGGTGGCCACACGGTAGAGGCTAAAGCAGAAGTACAGGATTCTATTAGTTTAGTAGATGGTCGTACAGGTACGGAAGTGAAAAAGCTAGATTTATCGAGTCTAGGTTATTTTGAAGACGAAGTAAAATTTAAAAAATCGGTAACAAAGGTTGCTAGCGAGGTTGGGAAAAGCGTTGACAAAAAGATGGTTCCTTCACGTTTAGCATCTGATGGGAGTTGGCAAGAAGGAAAACCTGCTTATGAATTGATGGAAAAAGAGTTAGTAGATAAATTATTAAACGTTGGTATGTGGGATTCTTCATATCAATTACCTATTGTTGAGAAAAAGCCTACTGCAACAATAAGTGATGCGCAAGGAAGTGGTACGGTAATTGGTAGATATGAAACGAATTTAGGTGGCTCAACAGGTGGCCGTATTGAGAATATTCGTTTGTCAGCAGCGAGCATAAATGGAGTTGTATTAGCAAAAGGAGACCGTTTCTCTTTCAATGCATTAATTGGTGATACAACGCCAGATAAAGGATATCAATTAGGAAAAGAAATTGTAGATGGTAAATTAGTAGATGGATACGGTGGTGGTGTTTGTCAAACATCATCAACTTTATACAATGCAGCAGATCAAGCTGGTTTAAAAATGGTAGAGAGAACGACACATTCTAAAACAGTAGGCTATGTTCCACAAGGAAGAGATGCTACAATTGCGTATCCATACTTAGATTTAGTGTTTGAAAACACAAATGATGCACCTGTGAAACTTTATATGGGCATCCAGGGCGGAAAGTTAGTTGCTGAAGTACATAAAATGCGATAAGAATAATAATCTATAAAAAAGCCATGCTTTCTATTAACAATAGAAAGCATGGCTTTTTCTGTGCAGTTTATTGAGTATTAATGATACGCTTCAAGACTCGGTGAATGTAAGGACCAAGATATTTGGAAAAGTATTGAATTTAATTCTTAGTTTTCCTATTGACATTATATATAATTAACTGTATTCTTCATAATAACAACGAAATAAATGGAAAAATTTATTGGTTTTCTTATCAAGAGAGATGGAGGGACTGGCCCGATGAAATCTCAGCAACAGGCTACACAAGTACTGTGCTAATTCCAGCAAACGTATGAAGCGTTTGGAAGATGAGGGGAAATGGATTAACATTCAACTCTTCTTATATGTGTAAGAAGAGTTTTTTATTTAGAGAGGGGGGATAGAGTGAAGTTTGATGTAACGTATTTTTTAGAAAGTTTTCCGCAATTATTTAAGTATGTATACATAACTTTAGGAATTACTGTAGTTTCAATGATTATTTCTTTTGTTATAGGGATTTGCTTGGCAATCATAACGAAAAACAAAACAAAATTTTTATATTCTATTGCAAGAGTATATATATCTTTCTTTAGAGGAACACCTTTATTAGTTCAATTGTTTGTGTTGTATTTCGGATTGCCGCAAATATTTCCAACCTTTACAGTACTTACAGCGATGCAAGCAACTTTAATTGGTCTCAGTTTAAATAATGCTGCTTATTTGTCAGAGATTATTAGAGGCTCATTAAATGCTGTGGAATCAGGACAAATGGATGCTTGTTTATCAGTTGGAATGACAAAAGCGCAAGCGATGCGACAGATTATCTTTCCACAAGCTATTCGTGTTGCAGTACCGTCACTTGGAAATAATTTTGTCGGATTGTTAAAAGAATCTTCTTTATCTTTTGCAGTTGGGGTGGCTGAAATTTTAGCGCAGGCGAAAATGTTAGCGGCACAATCGTATCGTTATATGGAAAGTTACTTAGCGGTAGCGATTGTATATTGGATTATTACAATTGTAATTAGCTGGGGACAGAAAAAGTTAGAAAAGAAACTCGATGCACCGTATTTGTAACAGGGATGAGGTGATATGTGTGATTGAGATAAGTAATTTGTATAAATCTTACGAAAGAAATGAAGTACTAAAAGGAATCTCACTTACTGTAAATAAAGGAGAAGTGGTAGTCATTATTGGACCTTCTGGTTCAGGTAAATCGACACTATTAAGATGTTTAAATTTATTAGAACAACCAGAGGATGGAAGTATTAGAATTGAAGATTTAGAGATTCATGCGAAGAAGCTTTATAAAAAGGAAATAATAAAATTACGCCAAAAAACAGCAATGGTTTTTCAAAACTATAATTTATTTAAAAATAAAACAGCATTGCAAAATATTACAACGCCATTAACAGTTGTACAGAAAAAAAGTGAAGAAGAAGCAAAAAGAATAGCAAGAGAAATATTAAAACAAGTAGGTTTAGCTGAAAAAGAAAATTTCTACCCAACGATGTTATCAGGTGGGCAACAACAAAGAATAGGTATTGCTAGGGCAATGGCTTTAAATCCCGCTGTATTATTGTTTGATGAACCGACTTCTGCACTTGATCCAGAATTAGTGAACGAGGTATTGCAAGTCATTAAGGATTTGGCAAGGCAGCATATAACAATGGTTATTGTCACACATGAAATGAATTTCGCAAAAGAAGTAGCGGACCGTATTATATTTATGGCTGATGGCATTATTGTAGAGCAGGGAACGGCAGAAGAAATTTTTCGCAATCCACAAAATGAGCGTACGAAAAAGTTTTTACGACAATTGAATGCTTCAGAAGAAGGCAATCATTTCGTTATTTAGGAGGAAAAATTATGAGGAACTCATCATTATTACTAACATTGGCATTAACAGTATCGGTTGGGCTTTTATCTGCTTGTGGTTCAGATACAGCGAGCAAAAAAACAGATGAAAAAGTAGTGAAAGTCGGGACGTCTGCAGGTCGTAGTCCATTTATTTTTAAAGAGGGTGAGAAAGTAAGAGGTTTTGATGCTGAAATTATTGAAGCGGCTGCTAAAAAAGCTGGGTATAAAGTTGAATGGAACGTTTCTGATTTTGAAGGATTATTCGGTTTATTAGACTCAGGTCGTATTGATACGATTGCAAATGAATTATCGGTCTCTCCGGAAAGAAAAAAGAAATATGACTTTTCAGTTCCATATGTATATTCAGGATCTGTTTTCGCGGTGAAGAAAGATAATAATACAATTAAATCGTTAGAAGATCTAAAAGGAAAGACTGTAGGTGTGGGGCTTGGTACAGCTGGGGAACAAGAATTAAAAGCTTTAAATAAAAATAATGCTTTTACAATTAAAACGTTCTCAGAGGATCCAACAGCGGAATTGAATGAAGTAGGACTTGGCCGTGTAGATGCTTACTATAATGATAAAGTGCAAGTAGAAACAACAATTAAAAAAGCGGACTTAGATAATGTGAAAGTAGGATTTGGTCCACTTAAATGGGGAGAGATTGCATTTCCATTTGCAAAAAATAGTGAAAAGTTAGAAGATATAAATAAAGCGTTAAAAGAATTAGAACAAGATGGGACATTAAGCGAAATATCAAAAAAATGGCTGAAAGTTGATGCTACGAAAAAACAAAATTAAGTTATGTTCGTTGAATGTGGCTATTGTCCATCAACTTATATAAAAATAAAAGAGAGCTGGAGAGGAAGTTATTTATGGTACAAATTCATTCAAAAACACGTATTGGTCATGTGGAATTTAAAGTGAAAGATTTAGAACGTCAAATTGCCTTTTATGAGAATGTTGTAGGCTTAGAAGTAATTAAGCAAGAGGGGAATAAAGCATATTTATCTGGAAAAGGTGGAAAGAATACATTACTTGTTCTTGAAAAGTTAGAGGACGGGGTACTGCAAGAGCCGCGTACGACTGGTATATATCATATAGCCTTTTTAGTTCCGACTCGTGAGGCATTTGCTTCGGCATTATTTGGTGTGATTCGTAATAAGAATGTAATTGATAGTCCGGCTGAGCAAGAGGGACGTTATACATATTCAAATGAAATTTTACCAATTTCGAGGTTTAATAGCGCAAGCGATCATACGTATAGCGAAGCGTTTTATTTACAAGACTTAGAGGGAAATGGTATTGAAATTTATGCGGATCGTCCGCGCGATCAATGGGGAGAAGGGCCAGGAGGAAGTACCCCGCTTGATTTAAAAGACCTAGCAACGCTTGTTGATTATGAGTTTGATGGATTACCTGCTAATACGGTCGTTGGACACGTGCATTTACGAATAGCTGATGTAGAGGAGTCACATGAATTTTATGTAGATACAATAGGTTTTGAAGTGCAACAACGCGAAGATGACTGCTTATTCATTTCTGCAGGAGGATATCATCACCATATAGGTGCAAATACGTGGAACGGAGTAAATAATCCGTTCCCACCGGCACATGCAACTGGATTAAAAGTGTATACGATAGTATTGCCGCATAAAGAAGCGTTAGATGAAGTGAAGGAAAGATTAATAGAAAAACAGCATGAAATAAATGAAACTATAAATGGGTTTACAGTAGTAGACCCAAGTGGTATTACAGTCCAATTTGAAATAGAAGCAGTATAAAAGAAGCTAGAAAGTGTTTTATCACTTTCTAGCTTCTTTTTGATACGTAATCCAAGTAGGACAAGGGTTAAAAGGAAAGGATTTTAATATTTCCATTGCATATATACTAGTTGAATCGAATTCACCTTGAATGAAAGAATAGCCGTGTTTATTTGCATACATAAATTGTTCAAAAACGAGCAGTTTCAGTAAGGATAAATCATCTATCGTGTGAGTTCCGCACCATCCTAGTTCTACCGTATTATCCTTTTCTGATGTATGGAGGAAGGAGTATGCCACAATTTGATGCTCTCCATCTATAATGAGAAAGCTCCCATCTAGTAGTACGTCATCAGCTAAAATCATCTCTTGCCAAGTTTGTAGCGGGAATGAGGCAACGGGATTTGCTAAGTGTGTTTGCTCATGATTTTTTTTTACTAAGTAGGCTAGTTTTTCTAGTGAATTATTATTGGATACGATGTTCGATAAAGTTTGTAAATGATAATTTGAATTAGGGACTATATCGATAGAAACTATTTTTCGTACGTCTAATATCGGCATATATGTTCTTCGGATTTCCATAAAATTATTTTGCTCATAATAATTTTTAAAATGAGCTGACGTTTCCCATATAGAGGTTTGTAATGGTAGTTTGAAGTTTTCTAGTTTTGGAATTGCGTTTAATAAAAATTCTTCAATGTGTAGCTCTGAATAGAAAGGATGCGTATATATTCGAAAGTATGTGCAGTATGGATGGAAGTTACTGCCCCAGGTAAAAAAGATGCCTACTACATCTTTTTTATAGTAGGCAACATACGCACATTTTGTTTTATTATTTCGTAATAAGTGAAATGAGTACGATTCTTCCTTATATAAATCAATAAGTTGTTTTACTTGTATCTCATTACTTCTACTATACTTCTCTATAACAAGATTATTTTCATTGGAGGATTTCTTCATAGCTCAATCCAAAATCTTCTTACTACATTCCCATCTTCCTCAGTGAAATCATCATCACGAACCCCGCCGTTATGTAAAATTGTTTTTTCAGAAGCAGTATTTACTTCATCGCAAACGACAAGTACTTTCTTGATGTTTAATTCCCTCGTTTTTTCTAGCGATAATTCTAATAACTTCGTAGCATAACCTTTTCTTCTTTCAGAAGGGCGAATGCCATAACCGATATGGCCTCCAGCGTTAAATAAATGTTCGGTTAAACTATGACGTATATTTACAGCTCCTACAATTTTATTTTCATCTGTAACGAGCCAATATGTAGAGTCTGGTACCCAAGATTCGGGAAGGTTTATTCCGTTATGCGCATCGTGTAGTTCTTGTACCATAGCAGCGAAGTTAGAAGGCTCTTTTGAGATAACCCAAGGAATCATTGATTCACCGCTATCTTTCCATTCGTTATAAAAATCTAAGTATTCTTCTTGTAAATCGGTAGTAGGTGTAAGTAAAGAGACGTTCATTGTTGGCAAGCTCCTTTATTTATATAGTATTTGTAAAAAAATACGAAATAAAATGAAAGCGTTTTCTAAACTTTCTCAACCTCATTTCATGTAATCCACCTTTGTTTTTTAAGAAAATTAGTAGAGGTTTAAAATTAGAAGTTATTCATTTTATGTTAATATTTAAAATATTAACATAAAATAGCCGAGGTATTAAGTGTATTTTAGTAGTATCCCTTCATATCGATAAATGGATGTATGTGATAATTTTTGTTTTATCTATCTACAATGAATGAAAGGGGGAAGGACTCGTGAGTGCAAATTTTGATTTCATTATACGAATTGGTGTTGCGGGTTTGTTAGGGGCAATAATCGGTATTGAAAGGGAAATTCGATCAAAAGAGGCGGGATTAAAGACGCATTTCCTAGTAGCGGTAGGGAGTGCATTAATAATGGTCGTTTCGAAATATGCTTTTTCAGATATTATGAATGAAGAACATATGGCACTTGATCCAAGCCGTATTGCAGCACAAGTTGTTAGTGGTGTAGGTTTTTTAGGTGCAGGGACAATTATTATTCAAAAGCAGGCGGTGAAAGGATTAACGACAGCAGCTGGTTTATGGGCCACAGCAGGAATTGGATTAGCAATTGGTGCTGGTATGTATGTAGTAGGAATTGGAGCGACGATTCTCGTTTTAATTGGTTTAGAGATTGTAAGTCGTATTTTTAAGGTGCAATTTTTATTTCCACAAAATATAACGGTGCAAATGTGTATAAATAAACGTGAAGCAGTACAACAAATATTAGAAACACTTCATATGAAAGGCATTCCAATACTTTCATATGAAGTGGAAGCTTCACAGCAAGGGATAGAAACAGTTTATAAGGTAGGGATGCAACTGAAAAACATATCGTCAGAAGAAAAGAATGAATTTATTCAGCATATGCAAACATTACCGGAAGTTACATTTATAAAGGTAAAATCATAGTGTTGAAAACGAGGATAGATGTAGCGGGAATTTCGCTATAATCTATCCTTTTTTGATATAAAACGCACGTAAAGTCAAGTGTTAATTTTCCATTGTATGGATACATGTGTGAACGTTACCTTATTTTTTCTCAATACAGTATAAAAAGTAAAAATAGTAAAATAATGGTGTGGGACACTAAAAAATGTAAGGTAGGGGAGAGCATGAAAGGTTATTCAAAAAAAGTGTTAGTAGGGGTAAGTTTTGCTAGTTTAATGTTAGGAAGTTTTCAAGGAAGTACATTGGCAGAAAGTACAAAGGGAGAGCAAGTTTCATATCGGAATGTGCTCAAAATGGAGTCGGTTGGTGTACAATTACCAGTGCAAGAATTAGCTCATTCATCAAAAGTGTTGGAAAATAAGTCTTTTGAGAAAAGGCTACAATTTGCTGATTTGTCACAAAGACCGCCTGAAGTGAAAAAGGAAAGTAAGCAATTAGCTGTAGCGAAAACGTATACAATTGCTGAATTAAATCAATTGAGCAATCAGCAGTTAGTGGATTTACTTGTAACAATCGATTGGGAGCAAATTACGGGACTATTTCAGTTTAATAAGGATAGTCTTGCATTCTATCAAAATGATAGTAGGATGCAGGCAATTATTGATAAATTGAAGCAGCAAGGACAAGCTTATACACAAGATGATTCAAAAGGGATTGAGACTTTAGTAGAGGTGTTACGATCTGGTTTTTATTTAGGATTTTATAATACAGAATTAAGTAAACTAAATGAGCGGAGCTATCACGATAAATGCTTACCTGCATTGAAAATGATCGCAAGTAATCCGAATTTTAAACTCGGTACATTAGAACAAAATAGAGTTGTATCATCATACGGGAAATTAATAGGAAATGCTTCGAGTGATGTGGAAACGATCACATCAGCTGCAAAGATTTTTAAACAATATAATGATAATTTTTCTACATTGGTAGATAATCGTTCAGCTGGAAATGCGATTTACGATATTATGCAAGGTGTTGATTACGATATTCAATCGTATTTGTACGATACGAGAAAAGCACCGAAAGATACAGTATGGTATCAAAAAATTGATAGCTATATTAATGAATTAAGTCGTTTTGCTTTAATTGGAACGGTGACAGCGAAGAATGGCTGGTTAATTAATAATGGTATTTATTATACAGGTAGACTTGGTACGTTCCATAGTACAGGAACGAAAGGGTTGCAAGTTGTAACAGATGCAATGAAAATCTATCCGTATTTAGGGGAGCAATATTTCGTAGCGGCTGAGCAAATTGCGACGAATTATGGCGGGAAAGATGCAAATGGGAACGTTGTTAATTTAGATCAAATACGAGAAGATGGTAAGAAAAAATATTTACCAAAAACGTATACATTTGACGATGGGGCAATTGTTTTAAAAGCTGGAGATAAGGTGACAGAAGAAAAAGTAAAACGTCTATATTGGGCGGCAAAAGAAGTGAAGGCTCAATTCCATCGTACGGTGGAAAGTGATCAACCTTTAGAAAAAGGAAATCCTGATGATGTATTAACGATGGTTATTTATAATAGCCCAGCTGAATATCAATTTAACCGTCAATTGTACGGATATGAAACGAATAACGGCGGTCTTTATATAGAAGGAACAGGTACGTTCTTTACTTATGAACGTACGCCAGAAGAAAGTATTTATAGTTTGGAAGAATTGTTCCGACATGAGTTCACGCATTACTTACAAGGTAGATATGAAGTGCCAGGACTTTGGGGACAAGGTAAGATGTATGAGAATGAGAGATTATCTTGGTTTGAAGAAGGGAATGCAGAGTTTTTTGCAGGTGCAACGAGAACAGATAATGTTGTACCGAGAAAGAGCATTATAGGAGGAATATCTTCAAATCCAGCAGACCGTTATACGGCAGAGAGAACGTTAAATGCAAAGTATGGGACGTGGGATTTCTATAATTATTCCTTCGCTTTACAATCGTACATGTACAATAAGAGATATGATATGTTTGACAAAATTCATGATCTTATTAGAAAAAATGATGTAACAGCATATGATGCATACCGCTCTGCTTTAAGTAAAGATGCGGATTTAAATAAAGAGTATCAAGACTATATGCAAATGTTAGTCGATAACCGTGAGAAATATAATGTTCCATTAGTATCAAATGATTATTTAGCAACTCACGCGCCAAAACCAGTTTCAGATATTGCGGCAGAAATTACAGCAGAAGCAAAATTAAGTAATGTTTCAGTTAAGAAAAATAAATCACAGTTCTTTAATACATTTACACTGCAAGGAACGTATACAGGTACTACTGCAAAAGGGGAATATGAAGACTGGAAAACAATTACACAAAACGTGAATGATACGTTAAAACGTTTAAGTGCAAAAGAATGGACAGGCTATAAAACAGTAACAGCTTACTTCGTAAATTACCGTGTGAATGCATCCGGACAATTTGAATATGATGTTGTATTCCATGGTATTAATACTGAAGAAGGCGCTGTGAATAAAACGCCAGTTGCGGTTATAAATGGTCCT
This sequence comes from Bacillus sp. SH7-1, assembly GCF_008042405.1. Classification (NCBI taxonomy): domain Bacteria; kingdom Bacillati; phylum Bacillota; class Bacilli; order Caryophanales; family Bacillaceae; genus Bacillus; species Bacillus sp. SH7-1. Next base: position 20,138 of record NZ_QNUD01000042.1, on the reverse strand, counting down.
TATAGCGGAAATGTAAATGAAGCAATTTCGTTTAAAAGCGATGGATCAAAAGATGAAGATGGGAAAATTGTTTCTTATAAATGGGAGTTTGGCGATGGTACGGTAAGTAATGAACAAAATCCGACTCACGTGTATACAAAAGAAGGAACGTATACAGCGAAATTAACAGTAACAGATGACAAAGGGTTAGCGAATACTGTTACAACGAATGTAACGGTTCAAAAGAAAGAAGATAATAGTATAGAAAAAGAACCGAATAATTCATTCCAGACAGCAAATAAACTGCAATTCAATCAAGTTTTACGTGCTAGTTTGGGAAATGGTGATACGAGTGATTTCTTTGAAATAAATGTGGAAACAGCGAAAAACCTGCAAATTAATGTAACGAAGGAAAATAATATCGGAGTAAATTGGGTTCTTTATTCGGAAGCAGATTTAAATAATTATGTTACGTATGCACAGCAAGAGGGGAATAAGTTAGTAGGAAGTTATTACACGTATCCAGGAAAGTATTATTTACATGTGTATCAGTATGGCGGGGGAACAGGGAATTATACGGTAGAAGTGAAATAGTAAAAGGGAAATTATCTTTCAATGAATGGAAATCAATTTAAGCTTATATTTAATAATGAAGGTAACGATATCAGTTACAAAAATAAACACTGGAGTATCGTTATGCATATCAAAAAAGTTTATACTTTAAATTGAAAAATAACTGTAGGGAATGTATTTAATGCTATTAAGAAATCAAGTATCAAGAGAGCTTATATTGAAGCTAAGCAGATCTAATCAGTAAATGAGGCAAACTCTATGAATTATTATTTCATAGAGTTGTGAGCAAAGTAATAAAATTTAAGTATGCTTGATTTAATAAAGGACCAGAGTTTATCCGTAAAAATAGATAAATTCTGGTCCTTTATTACTTTTAATTCATTCGCCAAATCAAGATGACTAATGAGTCAAGTAGCAGGATTTTTTTTATTTATTTAATAAGTTAAGTAGGGGAAATTTTATCATTTAAATCATTCCGTCATATTAGCAGGGGATACTAATAGAAAAGCGTGTCCCTTTACCTAGTTCACTCTCTATTTCTATATCTCCGTTTAATTCTTTAATAATGCTATAAGCAATCATAGTACCAAGTCCAGTCCCTTTTTCTGTTGTTGAATAGAATGGCAAAGCAATTCGTTTTATTTGTTGAGAGGACATTCCAATCCCTGAATCAATAATATCGATTATAATATTACCTTTTATTCTCTGTATATTTATTTGTAATACGCCACCATTTATCATGGCCTCAATTCCGTTTTGTATGATGTTGTTTAGACAGATTCTGAATTTTTCGGGGTCTCCATTTATATAAAAGGAATCTGTACTATTTTGTTTTATTTCAACTTTATATGATAGAGCGAGTGGTGAAATAGTGTCTTTCACTTGATTTAAAATATGATTAATATCTATTCTCTCTTTTAGGGTGTTCTGTGGTTTTGTTAAAGATAAATAGTTATTAATAGTAGATTGTATTTGCTGCATTTCAATTAACATGATTTCTAAGTACTGATCCTGAGGTAGCTTAGAGGCATGTTTTTCATTTAACAATTGAGTGAATCCATGTACTGTGGTTAGTGGATTGTGGATTTCGTGTGCAATGGACGCGGCTAGTTCGCTAGCTATATAAAATTTTTCAGCCCGTTGCAGCTTTTCTTTCATTTTATATTTCTCAATCATTCCCTCTATTAAATAAACTGATAATAATACTGTGAAAATATTAATGATTATATAATTTAATAAAAATTCTATGAGAGTAGAGTCTATTTTACCACCTGTATTTATTTGAGTTACAAAACCGCAGATAGAAAGTGAAGTTGTACATACTAAAATAAGAAGCAAGCTTAATAATAGCTTTTTTTCTTTAACATACTTAGGTAATACGTAACGAAAGAATATTGTTATAACAGAAATAATAGTAAAGATAATAAATGATGGAAGAACGCCATTTCCGCCTAAGTAAAATCGATAAGAAAGATATAAAATTCCTATAAAAACAATATTTTTTGTATTTCCGTATAGAAAAACTAATATGATAGGAATAAAACGTAAATCATAAATAAATCCAGCATGTAAATGAAAAGGAAACGTCATGCAAAAAATAATAGCAACGGAGGAAAGGATAGAAATCAATACATGATTACATGTTATTTTTTCTTTAAATTCTAACCAAAATACATGGTAGCTAAGGATACAAATTATTATTATAAAGGTATTTAATAAAAGAGTAGAAATTCCCATAGTTTTGCATCTCCGATAGTTTGTATATAGGATTATGTATGAGTTAAACCTAGATGTTTAGTATCAGTAGACTTTCTATCTAAAATAGGAAGAGTACTTGAAAAAGCACTATTATATTATTCGTATTAAAATTGATAAGGAAGTTAGAAGAAATAATAGATAAAAAAATCTACTTAGATATTTATATATGAAACTAGAACTTGATTTTTGTATAGGTGAAATTTGGATTGGGTTACTGATAAAAATGATTTTTTAATTGTGAATATTCTGTGAAGATGATATATGTGGTGACTTCTGTTTTGTAGCCTTCGTTATATTAACATGGAATATATCAAATTACAAAGTGAAAATTTTAAAACTTTTTATTAGTATATTTTATCTGAAATGGAAACACTATTTATTTGAGTGTCTTGGTACTTAATTGTATGAATTCTTGTGGGAAAAAGGCTTTGAAATTTACATGTTCTTTGTTATGAAGCATAATACTGTAGCCTTATCTATGTCAGTTTCTTAATAACCATTAAGGTATAAATTTAAGATATATAGGTTTAAAGATATGAATTATTACATAAAAACGTACTTAAAAAAGAATGTATGATGGTAATGGAATACAAACATCAAGGGGGAACTTAAAATGAAGTTAAATAAACTAGTGTTTAGTTGTGGAGTCATTTCAGCATTAACACTTGGTGTGTTAGGAAATAATACTTATGCTGAAGAAGTAAACAAATTGAATGATAAAATTCATATAGTTGAACATATTCCTACAGACATATTATTAACTCAAACAATGGATTATAGTGGAGAGGCTATAACTTCTTTTTTATATAATGGGAGTGAAAATTTAAGCTTCTTTATGAAAAATAATGGTCAACATACAATGGGATATAGTGTCAAAGGTCCAAATATGGAGCTAATTGTTGGTGGTTATATAAAACCTGGAGAACAACAAATTAATGTTACAAATGTACGGAATGCTTTATCTCCATTACCAATTGGAACGTATAGTATTTACGTTTCAAATGATGATGGTTCTAAGGGACAATTCCAAGTTGCAGTAAGATCTATGAATTAAATTTAAAACGCCTTTTTTATAAGTTAATTTAGTCTTTACTTACTGGAAAGAAACTATATTGAAATGAGAATTACACATAAAAGTAAAAATGAGGATGTCGATTTTGAGAAATCTTAAAGTGAAGGTGACTTGAAATTCAGTTAAATTACATAAGAAACTAGAAAAACCACTTATATAAGTGGTTTTTCTAGTTTTAGGCTATACATTTAAAATTAGGCTAAGTTAAAGTAATAAGCATTTTATTTGTTTAGATTATTTTGGTTCTGGATAATGATTGTAGTACGAAATTCTAATAAATTCTTGGTATACATTTGTTAATTTAGCATCTCTAAGAGCATCATTGAATTTTTGCATACGAACACTACCTTGAGCGTAGCCTCCACCAGGAACATAAGGATTTCTAGCTTCAAAGTCATCCATAAAGGCTTTTAATTTTTTATAGTCCTGAGATTGATAAAAAGTAGCCGCTTCTTCAGGAGTGACATCAAAGTAAGAAGATGATGTTGAGTTATAAGAAGCCGCTTGAGCGGTAGGTGTTTCTAGCATAGTTGCAGCCCCACCAAACATAGTAAGCGCCATAGAAGATACAATGATTTTTTTAAACATAATAAAACCTCCACATAGAATATTTGGATTAAAAGTTACCCTGTAATCATTATAGTTACAATGAAAGTGATTATCAAATGCAATGTTGCATAATTTATTATTTGAACGAGAAGTCTCCTTTATCTCTACATGGGGAAGTTTAGTAGGAGATTAATAGATTAAAAGAGGTTTACATATCATTGAGGTTAAACAGAAAATGAAATAAAAAGCATATTTTAATTGAGGAAAGTTAAAAGGATCTGTTATTAAAGACAGTGATATTTTAAAAAGGTATGACAGTTACCAGCTAGAGATACTATTATAGGGGATTTAGCTACGTTTATTGCTGTTGAGAAATACATAATATATCTGTCTGTATAAGATAAAATGAAGAAACATTTCTTTTGGATTTTACAATATGTGTAAGGGGAATCGAGATTTTAATTTGTACTTTAAGTAAGGGAGAAAAGTATTACTTTTTATGCAACGAAGAATGTTAAGTCTCATTCAAAGTTATAAAATAATCCTTTTAAAACAAAATATAGTTTGGCTAAAAATTAGAGGGCATCAATCCTATAAACAGTAAAAACTGTTTATAGGATTGATGTCTTTTTTTGTTTAAGAACGAGAATATATTTTCTCAACAGGACAAATGATAAATAGCTATAAGTACTACTTATAAGGATAATTGGAAAATAGAAATTAATAATAAAGGGGAATGCGAAATGACAACATTAATATCTAATAGTGATCTAGCTAAAATCCGAGAGGAAGATGTAGATGTATTAAAGGTAATGGCACATCCCGTTCGATTAAAAATTGTAAATGAATTAATGCATCATCAACTGTGTAATGTTACACAGTTGACAGAAATATTAAGGCTCCCGCAATCCACTGTTTCACAGCATCTATCAAAATTAAGGGGAACCGTGCTCCGTGCAGAAAGACGTGGATTAGAGATGCATTATTATATTGATAATGCTAAGGCTCGTCAGATTGTAGGAATTCTAGGTTTGTAGCTTCATAATTCGTAAAAAGTTTTCTAATAGAATCAGTGGCGTGCAAAGTAAAAAGAGTACTTTTCAAAAGTGCTCTTTTTAAGATGTGCATTAAGGCTGGAAATAGGCATCAATGATAATTTAGAAGGAGTGTGCTTAAAATAAAAGATAATGATTTACATTGTTTAATAATTACTTAATATATTATTAAGTTTGTTACCTTACAAAACTGTAAGGTTATTTTAATTGACACTCATATATATAAGTAACTATACTAGTTACACAATGTTGGTGAATATATTGAATAGTTTCAATCTATAAGTGTATGTCTGAAGATTCTTTTCGGAATAATAGTTCGATTTTAAATTATTCATTTGTAATATAGTGTTAATGCCAACTTAATCTATGCTTTATTCTAAGGAGTATTATGTAAAGATTAACTATAAATGATATATTTACTAACTTGTAATAAATTTTTAGAGGTGCTAAATTTTGAAGAACAAATTAATTGCTACAGGAATTCTTGCTGGAAGTCTGCTATCTTATTCTTCTAGTATTTTTGCAGATACTCATAAATTCCCAGATGTTCCTGCATGGGCTGACAAATCCGTTACTTATTTAGTTGATAAGCAAGTATTGAATGGTTATCCAGATGGAACTTTTGGTTCAAATGACACATTAGATAGAGCTTCTGCGGCAACCATTATGACAAAGGCTCTTGGTATACACATTGATTTAAATGCAAAACCATCTTTTAAAGATTCACAAAACCACTGGGGAACTCCTTATATTGCCGCGGCTGAAAAGGCAGGAATAATTAAAGGTGAAGGAAATGGAATATTTAATCCTTCTGGAAAAGTTACTCGTGCTGCTATGGCTACTATGCTAGTGAATGCATATAAACTACAAAATAAAAGCATTAACAATGGACAAAGTAAATTTGAAGATTTAAAGGGACATTGGGGTGAAAAGTTCGCAAATATCTTGATTGATTTGAAAATTTCAGTTGGTACCGATAATGGTTGGCAACCAAATAGATTCATAACACGCGCTGAAGCTGCACAACTAACCGCAAAAACAGATATGCTTCAATATAGTCAAAGTAATCCTTTAGAAAATAAAGCAATTATTATTGATCCCGGACATGGCGGCGAAGATCCTGGAAAAAACACAAAGGGATTACCTGAAAGTAAGATTGTACTAGATACTTCTTTACGTCTTCAACAATTGCTTGAAAAACATACTCCATTTACAGTTTTACTAACTCGTGAATCTGATGCTAGACCTGGACATGATCAAAAAAGCTCTTTACAGGAACGTGTTAAGTTTGCTAAGCAAAATCAGGGTGATATCTTTATAAGCATTCATGCAAATGCTTTTAACGGTAATGCAAAAGGGACAGAAACATATTACTATAAATCTTCTAAATTTGAAAAAACAAATCCTCATGTGGAAGAAAGTCGTGTTTTAGCTGAAAAAATTCAAGAACGATTAGTAGACGCACTTCAAACACGTGATAGAGGTGTTAAACATGGAGATCTTCATGTTATAAGAGAAAATGACATGCCAGCTGTGTTAACGGAACTTGCTTTTATAGATAATGGTATTGATTACAGTAAGTTATCTACAGAAAACGGAAGACAGATTGCAGCAGAAGCCATTTATGAGGGGATTTTAGATTATTATGAATGGAAAGGGAATAATGTATCTGAATATAGGTTGCAATAGGTAAATGAATATATAGTAATTCTCGAAATAAAGAATTCTATAATTTTTTTGCACTTTTTTTAAACAAGAATTTTAAATATGTATTTAAAATTATTGTTTAAATCGTTATTCTGTGTTTTAATAATATTGATAATAGTTATCAGTAAAAAGAGATAGAAATTAGCAAAACAAGTGTTGATAGTTATTGTCATAAAGATTAATACATTCCTACATTGTAACGTTATGAATATATCTCTGGTATTGAGAGCTAAAAATAATACGTTTATATCTTTTACATGTTTAAAAAGGAGTGGCTGTCTGTATGAAAAAAGCAAATGGAATAGCTAAAAGTGTTGCGGTAGCGTCGGTTATTATGTCTGGATCACTTGGTTTACAAGCAACATCTGCATTTGCAGATTCTAAAGGAACTGTAGAAAATCTTCAAAATGGTGGAAAAGTCTATAATAGTTTTAAAACTACTTATGACATGAAGCAGAATATTAAAAATTCAATAAAGGTTTCTTTTATTGAGGATCCTTACGCAGATAAAAAGATTGCAATTGTTACCACTGATGGTAGTAATATAGATGCGAAATATACAATTAATGGCGGATACTATAACGCAGGTTTAAAATGGCCATCGGCGTATCATACGGAAGCAGAAATAACAAGTGGTGATAGCGCTCAATTTCATAAAGCTGCCCCAGTGAATACAATGACTTCAGCAAAGGTTACTTCTGAAGTAGGGTATACACTTGGCGGAAGTGTGAAAGTTGGGGTAAATGATAAAGGGCCAAATGCCGATGCGAGTATTACAGGTAGCTTTGCTTGGAAAGAAAGTGTATCTTACGATCAAGTAGACTATAAAACGGTATTAGAGACTCACACAGATAAAAAATTAAATTGGAAAGTAGGATTCCAATCATTTAATTATCCGGAGTGGGGAATTTATAATCGTGATTCATTTAATACTTTCTATGGTAATCAACTATTTATGAAATCACGTAGCTATAATGAAGGAACGAATAATTTTGTTTCAAAAGATACAGTACCAGCTTTAACAGGATATGGTTTTTCTCCTAATGTAGTAGCAGTTATTACTGCAGATAAAACAGAATCTACATCTGATTTAAAAATAACAAATCGTAGAATATCAGATCAGTACAATATCGAATGGGTAAGTTCGAAATGGTGGGGAACAAATAATAAAGACACATATAATGAGTTCTTTACAAACAACTATAAATTAGACTGGAAAAACCATCAAGTTACTCTTGATAACCAAAAAGCCCTTGAAGAACAAATAAGTAGTATCAAAAATGTGAATAACCAACTTAACAAAGGAAAAGGGAAATTATCTTTTTCAATGAATGGAAATCAACTCACAGCGACATCTAGCAATGCTGGTTATGGTATCAGTTACGAAGATAAAAATTGGGGTATCTTTGTAAATGGTGAAAAGGTCTACACGTTTAATGAAAAAACAACTGTAGGTAATATCTCAAATGACATTAACAAATTAAACATCAAAGGACCTTATATTGAGATTAAACAAATCTAATCAGCAAACGAAATACAATTGATGGATAATTATTTCATCAAGATATGAGTATAAAGGTTTATGTTAAATCTTTATAATGTAATGAAAGGGCTAGAGTTTATCTGTAAAAACAGATAAACTCAGGTCCTTATTATTGTTTGTTCATTCTTATACTCAATTAGAAAAGAGTGTGAAGTATTTAAAAGCTATTCATGCTACACAACGGGATATTGTTTTAAGTATGGTGTTTATTTTTATTTCATTTTTAAATGAATTCTTTGTATGATGACATAGGACAGGAGAGATTTAGGAGATGTACGTTGTGTCGCGAATAGTTTAAAGTAATCAAGACTTCATCGGTTGTTAAGTTACCACTTTAAATATATAATTAAATTTCATTAAAAAGATACTCTATTCAAAGTCCGTATTGGATTTTTGAAGTGAAATATATATTATTTGAGGTGTGTAAAATGGGGAAGTCTCGAGAGCAGACGATGGAAAATATTTTGAAGGCTGCTAAGAAAAAATTTGGAGAGCGTGGCTACGAAGATACGAGCATACAAGAAATTGCAAAAGAAGCGAAAGTCAATGTTGCTATGGCTTCTTACTATTTTAATGGGAAAGAAAACCTATATTATGAAGTGTTTAAGAAATATGGGCTTGCAAATGAGTTACCTAATTTTCTTGAGAAGAATCAATTTAATCCTATTAATGCTCTAAGAGAATATTTAACAGTTTTTACTACACATATAAAAGAAAATCCTGAAATTGGTACATTGGCATATGAGGAGATTATTAAGGAAAGTGCAAGATTAGAAAAGATTAAACCGTATTTTATAGGTAGTTTTGAACAGTTAAAAGCAATATTACAGGAGGGTGAAAAACAAGGAGTTTTTCATTTTTTCTCCATAAATCATACGATACATTGGATCACTTCTATTGTTTTATTTCCAAAGTTTAAAAAGTTCATTGATTCTTTAGGACCAACTGAAACGAATGATACAAATCATGAATGGATGCCAGAAGACTTAGTGAACAGGATTATTTCTGCTTTAACAGATAAGCCTAACATGTAAATTATTCATTGTTTATGAATTTTAATTTTCCTATTAAAAAGCCTAATTTCTCAATGTATTGTAGAAAGATTAGGCTTTTTTGGACATTTCATTTTAAAATTATTTTATTATTTATTGTTTATTACATTTGAAATGACTATTAATGTGTATAAGCACGTGATAAGTCAATTAAATAAACAAAGGCCCTGTAATAAATACAGAGCCGGATACAGGGTTAAGGGAATGCATAGTTTCTTAGTAACATATTAGCATAAACTTTTCGTGTAACTACATAAGAGTTTTGACAAATTTAAGAACAAGATAGAGGGTTTTTAAGAATAAATACAGTACTGAAAATTAGGGTTGTGATTTAAATGTTAGCGTTGTTATATCGTTAAAAACAGATGAGTATTTTAATCATATATTGAAGAAATATTTTTTGATTAGGTTAAAAGAGAACGCTGTCAATTTAATATGCGTTATACCCAAATAATTTTAAATCTTCTCCTGAGTCCGAAATGATCTTTTCGAACTGTAATCCTACTTTTTCTAAAAGCTTTCCTGAATTGATGTTATCAATAGTAGTAATTGCTACAATTCGTTTCAGTCCTAGTTTTTGTACTCCGTATTCGATTACAGCAGAGGCTGACTCGTAGCCATATCCTTTTGAACGAAATTCTTCTAAAAAGGCAAAGCCAATATCAACATCTTCTAATGAATCTCTTTTAATAAGACCGCACATACCAAGTGAAGTGAAATCTTCTTTTCGTTCTACTAAGTAAAGGCCAAAGCCCATTTTATTATACATATCGATGGGTCCGTTTAAGATGTATTTTTTTGCATCTTCTAAGTTTTTAATCCTTTTATCACCGATATACTGAATCCATGCAGGATCGTTTACTAATTTAAGAATAAATGGAGCATCTTTTATATCAAACCAGCGAAGAACGAGGCGTTCAGTTTCAAGAACTATCAAGCTATTGCACCACCTTTAACATTTATAATAATTAGTATGGATTGTGTAATACAAAATCGCAACATATTTTAAAATAGTCCGGATTGTTCACATAAAGTTCGTTTGTTTTGTATAAAGGGATATTCTATAATTAAAATTGATTGTAAAGAGTGAGATGCTTATACAATGACTCCTAGGTGACTAGGAGTTTTTACTATATAACTATCATTATTACTAAATATGACACACTACACATTCTACTCAAGGAGGTACATAATGAAGAAATTATATAATGCATCGTTTACGTATTTGATTATCGGTTTATTATCAGGGATTTTCGCTAGGGAATATGGAAAGTATAAGGGGATTGTAGGATCTACTTTGTTAAATCTTTTGCATACCCATACACTTGTACTTGGCTTTTTCTTCTTTTTAATTGCTTTAGGATTAGCAAAAGTATTCGCGTTTCATGAAGCGAAAAGTTTTAATAAGTGGTTTGTTGTACATAATATCGCATTAATATTAATGTTAGGTTCATTGGCAGCAAGAGGGCTTCTTCAGTTAAATGGAGCGGATTTTAAAGAGTTAACTTATATTGTTGGTTTTTCTCATTCGTTGATGGCAGTTACTTTAATTTGGTTTATGTTGTTAATAAAGAAGTCGTTTAAAATATAGTTTTATAGAAAAGAACTTGCAATAATTGTTGCAAGTTCTTTTTGTTTATTGGATAGTAGGAAACGAATTTCATATATGTAAAACTTGAATTATTTAATTTTTCGGATTATTATGTATAAAACACTTAACATATTTTGTAATTCTAATTTATAGAAAGTAGGAGAATGTACGATGGAGATAACAGTAGAGCGTTTAGTAAATGAATTAAAGGGTGTACTTCCCAGCGATCGAGTAGCCGTGAATACGACAGTAAGAGAGTTACATAGTAAAGATGAATCTTATCATGCTAGTAGTTTACCTGATGTAGTTGTTTTTCCGAAAACGACCGAAGAGGTTAGTAGGATAATGAAAGTAGCGAGTGAGCATGGAAAACCTGTCGTTCCTTTTGGGGTAGGTTCTAGTTTAGAGGGACATGTAATTCCATATGAAAAAGGAATTACAATGGACTTTTCGCTTATGAATAAAATACTGGAAATAAGAGAGAAAGATTTCCTTGTGAGAGTACAGCCGGGAGTGACTCGCTCTCAGCTTAATAAAGAATTGAAAAAGTATGGATTGTTTTTTAGTGTAGACCCAGGTGCAGATGCAACGTTAGGTGGAATGGCTGCTACAAATGCGAGTGGAACGACAGCCGTGAAGTATGGTGTTATGCGTGATCAAGTTCGTGATTTAGAAGTCGTTCTTGCTGATGGAGAAGTGATACATACTGGGAATTTAGCAGCGAAGTCATCATCAGGTTATCATTTAAATGGTGTTTTCGTAGGATCAGAAGGTACGCTTGGATGCTTTACAGAGTTAACATTAAAAGTATACGGCATACCAGAGCATGTTATGGCTGCAAGAGCGTCGTTTCCAACTATAAATGATGCAGTAGAAGCTGTTATTAACATACTACAAGCGGGTATTCCAATTGCGAGAATTGAACTTGTAGATGAATTATCTATGAAACAAGTAAACCATTATAATGAAACAAGTTACAGAGAAGAGCCTACACTGTTTTTAGAGTTTCACGGTAATGAAGCTGGGCTAAAGCAAGATATTGAATTTACGAAGGAAATTGTTTTTGATCATAAATGTAAAGAAGTTGCTTTTGAAACGGAAACTGCGGCGAGAAATAAATTATGGGATGCACGGCATAATCTAGCATATTCTTACGTTCATAGCTATCCTGGTAAAAAGCTTATGAGTACAGATGTATGTGTACCAATTTCAGAATTAGCTGGTGCAATCCAACATGCGAAAGAGACATTAGAAAAGAATGGTCTTGTTGGTGGCATTCTTGGTCATGTAGGAGACGGAAATTTCCATGTGCTCTTAATGGTTAATCCAAACGATAAAGAAGAAGTAAAAAAGGCGGATGAAATAAATGAAAGTATCGTTTTATATGCTCTTAAACGAGGTGGAACGTGTACGGGAGAACATGGCGTCGGAATTGGAAAAAGGAAGTATCAAGAAGAAGAACACGGGGCAGCATTAATCGTAATGGAAAAAATAAAGAAAGCTCTTGATCCGCAAAATATTTTGAATCCGAATAAAGTGTTTCAATTAAAGGATAGGAGCTGATCGGGTGAAAGTACTAGAAGCGATAAGTAATATAGCTGGAAAGTATTTTGCATTTTGGGTTATTTGTATTGCAGCTATTGCATATTTTATTCCTGCTCCATTTCTCGGATTAACTAGTTACATAACGATTTTACTTGGGGTTGTCATGTTTGGGATGGGATTAACATTAAAGGCTGTTGATTTCAAAATCATTGCTACAAAACCATTGCCAGTTATTATTGGTGTATGTGCTCAGTTTATTATTATGCCACTTGTCGCATACGTACTAGCCTACGTTATGAATCTGCCAGCTGAATTAGCAGCTGGACTAGTGTTACTCGGTTCAGTACCGGGTGGCACTGCATCAAATGTTATGGTTTATTTAGCAAAAGGGAACTTAGCGTTGTCTATTGCAATGACGTCATTATCAACGTTACTAGCACCCATTGCTACACCTCTTATTTTATTATTACTTGCAGGACAATGGATGCCAGTGAATGCTATGTCTATGTTTCTTTCTATCGTACAAGTCATTATCCTACCTATTATTTTAGGATTAGTGGTGAAGAAGTTTTTCCCTAAAACTGTTACGAAGGGAATGACTGTTATTCCTTTAATATCAGTATTAGCAATTATTATTATAGTTTCAGCGGTTGTTTCCGCAAATGTAAGTAGCATTACTTCTTCAGGCCTTCTTATCTTTATTGCGGTTATGCTCCATAATGCGTTCGGTTTTTTACTCGGATATATAACAGCGTTCGTACTTGGACTAGATGAAGGGACAAGAAGAGCTATTTCAATAGAAGTAGGAATGCAAAATTCAGGTTTAGGTGTTGCACTAGCAACCGCACATTTTGGACCAGCTGCGGCACTTCCAAGTGTATTAGCAGCAATATGGCATAATATTGCAGGGCCGATTTTAGCAACCATCTGGTCAAAAAATGCAAAGAATACTTTCAGGGATGAAAATGTATCGGTAAATATAGAAAAATAGGAATGATAAAGAATGCAAAAACGTATTGTACATTTTGAAGGCTTAGTTGTATTCTTAGCCGCGATTTATATGTATTCATTATATGAATTTAGTTGGATTATATTTTGGATATTCCTATTAGCACCGGATTTATCAATGTTAGCTTATGGGATAAATAATCATCTTGGTGCTAAAATGGATATAGTAGGTGTTTATTTTAAGATGGATACCGTTATTATGATAGGCCTAATATGGACGGCACATATCGGAATGGATCGAATGTTTGGATATGGATTGAAATATGAGACGGATTTTAAGGATACTCATATTCAAAGGTTGTAAATTGTATTGGGAAGAGGGATATATTGAAACAGAGAATTACTATCGAAGAATATAACACCAAATGGGAAAGTGAATTTAATAAACTACAAACTCTCATTAACGATGTAATGGAAGACAGTATTTTATCCATTGAACATGTTGGCAGTACATCTATTAAAGGACTTGCAGCAAAACCAGTATTAGATATTGATATAGTAATAGAAGATTACGGAATTTTTCCTGAAGTAGTAACAAAGCTTGAAGCGATAGGATACTATCATCAGGCAGAATGGAGTTACAAAGGGAGAGAGGCGTTTGGCAGAAAGGACGCTTTCGTTCCGTGGGATGGAGAAAGTACAGATTGGATGGAACATTATTTGTATGTGTGTGATAAAGAAAGTGAAGAGCTAAGAAGACATATAGCGTTTCGGGATTATCTTCGTGAACATGAAGATGTTGCTGTTGAATATGGACATTTAAAGGAAGAGTTAGCCAGAGAGACAAAAAGTAGAACGAGCTATAGTGAAGGTAAGACGGCATTTATTACAAATATATTGTGGAAAATGAACTAAGGCGGCATGGAGTATATGCCGCCTGTTCTTTTTGGATAGAAAGCTGCCATTGTAAAAGAAATACAAACTGGCCCTGTTGAATGCTACGATACTTAAATATAATGAGAAATAAAAGATCGGAAAAGAGGGAGCTTATGTACATACCAAAATACTTTGCAATACAAGATGAAGAGATGAAGTACGAAATAATTGAACAAAATGGCTTTGCAACGTTATTTTCTCAACATAACGGGGAACCATATGCGACGCATTTACCGTTGTTATTAAATAGGGAGACCCTTACTTTACATGGTCACTTCGCACGGCCGAATGAACAGTGGAAAGATATTGGGACTCAACAAGTACTAGCTATCTTTCAAGGACAACATAGTTACATCTCTCCGTCATGGTATGAAACAAACAATGCAGTACCAACATGGAATTACGTTGCAGTGCATGTATATGGTGAATTAGAAATTGTTGAAGATGAGAAGACATTAGTAGATTCTCTTCAAGATTTAGTAAATAAATATGAAGATCCAGAGAGCACTTACTCACTTAATGATGTAGATCCGAATTATATGGGAGGATTAAGTAAGGGAATAGTTGGATTCAAAATAAAGATAAATAAAATAGAAGGAAAAGCGAAGTTAAGTCAAAATCATTCTGTGGAAAGAAGAAAATTAGTTGTGGAGAAACTTGAGAAAGTTGGTAGTGAGGGGAGTAGGGGGATTGTGGAGTTGATGAGAGATGCGTTTTATAATAATTAATGTGAAGATGAACGAATGAAAGGATTTATTCTACAAAGTGCTTATTAGCGTTCATAAAGTCAGTGAAGTTAAGGAGATAAAAGGATAAAAGTAAAATATAAGTGGTGGTAAAAACTTACTTTTCTCCTTTTGGTATCATAACTTGAGTTCAAAGATAGAGTTCCCCATTTAATAATAATCTTATTGGTATGTGTTCCTTTGAAAGTTTCTCAATATTATAAAGTCAGAAAAGAAAGTTAATTATGGTAATATGAGAATGAAACTAAGTAAACAAAGGGGGCTATGGTATGAACGTTCAAATAAAAGGAAATGAAAGAATTATACACATGTTAAGCGATTTATATCATGAAATTCGCAAAAGAAATATAACAGAATCAAGAAATTTGAAAAAAGAAATTGATAAGCAAATCCAAGGTATTGATAATGATCCAAATGTACAGTTATATTACGCTCTATTAGAGTTTAGATACCAGTATCTAATAGATAGCTTAAGTATTAGTAAAGATAGTTTTAATAAAATAGAAGCACTAGGTAAACCATCTGATAGTTTATTATCATATTATTATTATTTTTTTAAAGCGATGCATTCCACTATAACTGGAAACTATATTTCGGCTAAAGAACTATATGAAGAAGCGGAAAAGAAAT
Source organism: Bacillus sp. SH7-1 (assembly GCF_008042405.1). Classification (NCBI taxonomy): domain Bacteria; kingdom Bacillati; phylum Bacillota; class Bacilli; order Caryophanales; family Bacillaceae; genus Bacillus; species Bacillus sp. SH7-1. Next base: position 4,454 of record NZ_QNUD01000042.1, on the reverse strand, counting down.
TGCTTCAACTTCCAGATGAATTAGAACACGCAGAATTCTATTTCAAACTGTCTACTTTCAGTTGTCATAAACAGCAATATGTCTTGGCATTAAAACAAGTTTCGATGGCTAAAGAAATCTATGCTAAACATCGTGATTTTGAATTAAATATAGGGTATTGTGACAATCTTTATGGATTAACGTGTATCCACTTAAAAGAGTATGAGTTAGCGGAAGAATACTTAATCTCGGCATTAGATGTATTTAAAAGACTAGGGGAAGAACACGCTAGCCTCTATAGCCGTCACAATTTAGCATTTTTATACGGCAGTCAAAATTTATCTGAACTAGCTATTCGATATATTAGTGAAGTAAATGAAAAATCTCCAAATAATTATAAAGCTCTATTCATTGAAGCAAGAGAACATTTTAAATTGAAAAATAAAGAAACTGCAAATACACTTATTGAAAAAGCATTAACAATTTGTGGTGGGTTGAAAAATGAAGAATTTTATCATCGCCTAATGATCTTAAAGTCTATGAATGACAATTTAGCTGCGAATGAGTTTGAAAATATTGTTTTAAAAGGAATTGAATACTTCAATCGAGAAGAACTATATGAGAATATAGAAAAATATGAAGAATCTTTAGCCTTAAAATACTATGAAGAAGGAAATACACTTAAAGCAAGTGAATATTTCTATTCAAGTTCTCAATCAAGAAAAAAAGCTATAGAGAGGGAGGGACTAAAATGAAAAAGGTAACTATTAGTTTATTAGGAATCATAACAGCTGTAACCTTCACGTTCGGTGGTTTTGTGGTTTCAAAAGAGAATGTAAAGCCTGTAGATGTTATTAAGTACTCTGAAGGACATACTGGTGGTTGAAAAATAAGCATATAATATAAAAAATAAAAACAGTTTGCTACACCGTAAATTAGGATGTGGCAAACTATTTTTATTTTGTGTAATTCCATGAGACACGTATATTTAATCTAGGAGATTTACTATTTCTTTAGTTTTAGCATGTAAGTTAGTGCCGGAAACAGTAATAGGGTTATTCTGAAAGGTGCACTTAATTATAAGAATACACCTTTCTAAAAGTATTACATAATCAAGTCCCACAAAAAGTACGATAAGGACGGTTCGTAGGCGCGGGCGGAGCACAGTAATCTTCTTGATCTGCGGAATATGCATAAGGGTTTGATAAAGCCTCAAGAAGCTTCTCCATTACGCTATAATCTCCATTTGTAACAGCTGCTTCTAATGCTTCTTCTACACGGTGGTTCCTAGGGATGATTGATGGGTTATTATTTTTCATCATTTCGTAGGCATTTTTTTTCGATTCTTCTTGTTTTTCTAATCGAGATTGCCACAGTTTATACCATTCTTTAAATTCAGGACTTTTAAATAGAGCTGTATTTTCGAGGGTATTAAGAGTTAATGAACGGAATGTATTTGTGTAATCTGCTTTATATTTCTCCATCATTTTTAAAAGTTGCTCAATAAGTAAATGATCTTGTTCTTCGTTGCTAAATAGTCCTAATTTCTTTTTCATTCCAAGGAACCACTGGTTTTCATACTGTACGCTAAATTTTGAAATTTCATCTTGAGCAATCTTTAATGCTTCTTCTTCATCTTCATGCAGAATTGGTATTAAAGATTCAGCTAGTCGCGCGAGATCCCATGCGGCCATATATGGCTGATTTCCATATGCGTAGCGACCTTGTGTATCAATGGAGCTAAATACGGTTCCTTGGTCGTAATTGTCCATAAATGCACAAGGGCCGTAATCAATCGTTTCTCCACTAATTGTTATATTGTCAGTGTTCATTACACCGTGGATAAATCCAACAAGTTGCCATTTAGCGATGAGGCTCGCTTGTTTCTTTATGACTTCTTGTAGCAATGCAGTATATCGATTTTCATGAGCTTCAATTTCTGGATAATGCCTTTTTATTGTATAGTCAGCTAGTGATTGAAGATCCTCGATAGAACCGCGAGCTGCAGCATATTGAAATGTGCCAACACGTATATGACTGCTAGCGACTCTAGTTAAAATTGCTCCAGGTAACTTTGTTTCACGATAGGTTGGTTCACCAGTTGTGACAACTGCTAAACTGCGAGTAGTCGGAATATCAAGTGCATACATTGCTTCGCTAATAATATATTCGCGTAGCATCGGACCGAGTGCAGCACGACCATCACCGCGGCGTGAATACGGAGTAGGGCCAGAACCTTTTAGTTGAATGTCAAAAAGTTTTCCTGAAGGTGTAATTTGTTCGCCAATTAAAAGAGCACGACCGTCGCCTAACATATTAAAATGTCCGAATTGATGACCAGCATATGCTTGAGCTAATGGATGAGCTCCTTCTGGGAGTGCATTACCAGCGAAAATCGCAATTTCGGTTTCTTTCTTCAGTTCTTCCGGATTAAAGCCAAGAGATATTGCTAATGAATGGTTTAATTTAACTAACTCCGGTGAACTTACGGGAGTAGGGGGGATTTCTGTATAAAATGAATGTGGTAAAGTAGCATAACTATTGTCTAAATTCCAACCTACTTCATTATTTTTAGTCATTTTATCTCCTCCTTGCTTATTTTTTATTATGTATTTGTACGTATGTATTCTTTGTAAAGTTAACTAAAAGTATAATTTATTATTTCCCCTTGCAATCTATTGTAAGGACTTCACTGCACTATGTCTATTTAACAGCAAATTTAAAACCTCCATTTTAAGAAAATGGAGGTTTTATTATTATTTGATTTTTACAATTATTTTCCCTTTTGCTCTTCCAGCCTCTGAATATTCCATTGCTTTTTGAGCATCTTCAAAAGGGAAAACGCGATCGATTACCGGTTTGATTTTTCCGGCTTCAATATAGTTTGCAATGATGCGTAGTTGATCCCCGCTTGGCTTCATAAATAAAAATGAATATTGCGCATTATGCTTTTTTTCAAGTTCAGTAAGTTTTTTGCTTGCGAATGAAAATAAGAGTGTTTTGAAAAATCCTGAACCGAATTCTTTACCGAATCGAGCATTCGGCATACCTGAAACAGAAACAATGTTGCCACCGCTTTTTATAATGTTGAATGATTTTTCAAGTGTTGTACCGCCGATTGTATCAAATACTGCATCATAATCTTTTAGTATTTCTTCGAATTTTTCTGTTTTGTAATTAATAATTTCATCTGCACCAAGAGATTTTACTAAATTTGCACCAGCTTCACTTGCAGTCGTTGTAACAGTGGCACCCATTATTTTTGCTAACTGAATAGCGAAAGTACCAACACCACCAGATCCAGCGTGAATTAAAATCTTTTGACCTTTTTGTAATTGCATGATGTCATGTAAAGCTTGATAGGATGTTAAGCCAACGAGTGGAATCGACGCCGCTTCCTCAAAACTTAAATTTTTCGGTTTTAAAGCTATATCATCTTCATGAATGGCTATATACTCCGCGAAAGTACCAATCTTATTTTTTCTTGGACGAGCATATATTTCATCACCGACTTTAAAACGAGTTACTTTTGATCCAACCTTCGTGATGACACCGGAAAAGTCATTCCCAAGGATTAGAGGCATTTCATATTTCAGTAACATTTTAACTTTTCCATCACGTATTTTAAAATCAATTGGGTTAATACTAGCTGCATGAATTTCTGCGAGCACTTCATACTCATTTATTTCAGGAGTAGGTACCTCGGCCATACGCATTGGGACTTTTCCGTACTTATCAATTATCATAGCTTTCATTTCTTATACCTCCAAATTTCAATAAAAGTTGTGCAATAGCTTTTCAATATCTAATACAAGATTTTTTAATATACTTAATTTTGTACGTATATCAATATAATAAAAGTTTTTTGTCCCTTCTTTTCGCATTAAAATAATACCGGCTTCTCGTAAAATTCTAAGGTGATGTGATACTGCTGGACGAGAAAGATGTGTTTGTTTCGTAATTTCTCCTACACGTAATCCGGTTTGACATTCCGTTTCCATGAGAACAAGCAAAATAGCTTGCCGTGTTTCATCACCAATTGCCAATAACACTTTTTGTGAATCAATAAAATCTCTTTTTATAACATTTAATTGTTCTTGTTTATTCATTTCAATCACTTTACCTCCTGCTAATTAGTCGAAAGGTTTAAGATGATGGACCATTACTTCGATACGATAATGCTACATGATTGTTGTATAAGCTGCAATATTGGGAAAGAAAATCGAGACGAATGAATTTTTTATGTTGAAAATGATAAGGGGGTAGAAAAGAATTACATATTAGAATGGATAAAGTTTTAAAAATAGAAAATGATTTAATAATACGTTGTTTCCAGATGAGGATAGTTAAGCCATTGAACAAAAAATTAAGCGGTCGTAACCCTGGATAATTTTTAGGGTTACGACCGCTTATAATGTTTTCATTATTTTGGTGTCTACTAAAGTGAGTTCTTTCGTTTTACTTTTTTATACACG